>CAYUAV010000129.1:0-8589 GCA_964442665.1 uncultured Bacteroidales bacterium | reverse complement strand
AGCTTTTCAAATAATACGGTATCGTTGTGGATACCTTTGGCTTTTAGGGAATAATTATACTGACTCCCCAGGGCAAGAGGTTCCGGTTTATTATTGATAAATGCCCGTCCATGCACAATATGCACCGTATCACCGGGGAGCCCGATAACTCTTTTCATGTAATTATCACGTTTATCGACGGGCCGCTCAAGAATTTCGTAATTATTCTTTACATATTCCCTTCCATATTGTCTGACCATCTGATAATAACTTTTATCCGGCAGATTTTTAATCACGCTGTCTCCTTCCGGATAATTAAAAACTACCACATCAAAATTCCGGATTGAAGAAAATCCCGAAAGTCGTCGATAGGGAAATGCGATCCAGGTTACAAATGAATTTGTATTCACCGTAAAAGGCATCACATTATGAGTAAATGGAATCGTTACGGGAGTCATGGGCAAGCGTGGCCCGTAACGTAACTTGCTTACAAAAATATAATCGCCTACATTCAGGGTTTTCTCCATCGATGAGGTAGGAATTGTATAAGCCTCGAGAAAGAATATACGGATAAAGATGGCCAGAATAACAGCAATAATAAGGGAATCGAATAGTTCGGTGGATAACTTATGTTTTTCACCGGGAGGCTTTCGTTTCCGCCAGAACCGCCAGTTAACGAAGTGTGTCAGATGAATATCGGCAATAATAAGAAGTCCGGCCAGAAGCCACAAATGTCCCAGCCATAATACCCAGATAACATAAAGGGCTGAAAAGAAGAATAATCGTATAAACCGATTCTTCGAGACACGTACTAATTTTGATGCAATGTTTCTGAGCCTCATTGTGCTTTATATACTATTCATCAGATGATCCATGGTGTAAAAGCCCCGTTTATCGTGCAGATATTCCGCAGCCATAACAGCCCCAAGTGCTAATCCTTTCCTGCTTTTAGCTGTATGTTTTATTTCAATGGAATCGATGGATGAGTTATAGGTCACAGCGTGTGTTCCGGGTATTTCATCTTCACGGATTGCAGTTATGGGAATCGATTCTATACTTCCTTTTTCCCCCAGACTCCATTGATTTTTCCTGTCGAGTTCATTGATAATATCATTGGCAAGGGTTATGGCTGTACCTGACGGAGCATCGAGTTTATGGATATGGTGTATTTCTTCAATCGATACTTCATAATCATCATAAGGATTCATTAACCGGGCCAGCCGTTTGTTAATATCGAAGAGGATATTTACTCCTATACTATAATTCGAAGCATAGAAAAAACTTTTACGCTTTTTTTCGCAATAGTCAACAACCTCATCAAATTTATCAAGCCAACCTGTTGTACCGCATACAATGGGGATATCGGCATCAAAACATTTCATGATATTCTGATAGGCACTTTCCGGAGTAGAGAAATCAATAGCAACATCAGCCTTTTTCAAATTATCCGCTGTAAAATCATCCTGATTATTAATATCAATAGTAAGTACAATTTTATGCTTACGTTCGGTGGCAGTTTTTTCGATTTCCCTGCCCATTTTACCGTAACCCAATAGAGCTATTTTCATGAATTGTGTTTTTAACAAAAATAAAAAAGGGAAGCCATGTATACATCAGCCCCCCTCTTAAATAATGTAAAAATATCTTATTTTACAGCCTTTACAACTGCTTCAAAAGCATCGGGGTGATTCATAGCCAGGTCGGCCAATACCTTTCGATTAAGAAGAATTCCCTTCTTGCCGATTTTTCCCATAAATTCGGAATACGACATACCATAAGGTCTGACGCCTGCATTGATACGTTGAATCCAGAGTGCACGGAAATTTCTTTTCTTGGTTCGCCTGTCGCGATATGCATACTGCAGGCCTTTCTCATAGGCATTTTTAGCAACGGTCCATACATTTTTCCGGGCGCCAAAATAACCTCTGGTTTCCTTAAGGACTTTTTTTCGTTTCTGTCGCGATGCGACAGCATTTACTGCTCGTGGCATTTTCTTTTATTTTTTTACCAATGATTAGCGTTCCGTTTACTGCGGAATCTTACGGCTAATTCATTTCGATTTGACAATAAAAACTACTGAAAACATCTACTTTAATCCAAGAAGAAGCTTTATATTCTTCTCATCGGTCTTATTCACTGTGGTGAAAGAGCCCAAATTCCTTTTTCTTTTTTTGGACTTTTTGGTCAGAATATGACTTTTATAGGCATGCTTTCTCTTTATTTTTCCCGTGCCGGTGAGAGAAAATCTTTTTTTTGCTCCGGCATTCGTCTTCATCTTAGGCATAGTCTATAATTCTATTTTTGTATTAATTTTTCTTTTTCAATCCTTTTGGGGAAAGAATGATTATCATTCTTTTTCCTTCAAGTCGGGGCAATTGCTCGACTTTACCATATTCTTCAATATCCTGGGCCAGTCGCAGGAGGAGGATTTCGCCGTCTTCTTTATATACTATCGTGCGTCCTTTAAAGAAAACGTAGGCTTTCACCTTAGCTCCGTCTTCAAGAAACTTTATAGCATGTTTCAGCTTAAAGTTATAATCGTGCTCATCGGTATGCGGCCCAAAACGTATTTCCTTAACTACAACCTTTGTAGTTTTGGCTTTGATCTCCTTTTGTTTCTTTTTCTGCTGATAAAGAAACTTCTGATAATCGATAACCTTACATACTGGCGGATCGGCGTTCGGAGAAATTTCTACGAGATCAAGTTCAAGTTCGTCGGCAATCCGGAGTGCTTCATCTCGGGAATAAATTCCGGGATTTTTTATGTTATCGCCAACAATTCTGACTTGTCTGGCTCTTATGCGCTCGTTGACTGCAAATTGAGGTTCTTGTTCTCTCCTTCTATAATTTCCGTCACCTCTTCTAATGTATGGTCCTGCTATGGTTTGGTCCTCCTAAAATTAGTTAAACAATTAGTTGTTATTCAGCTATTTGTTTTTCAACTTCTTTTACTATAAAGTTAGCAAAATCTTCCAGCAACATACTACCCTGATCGCCTTCCCCTTGTTTTCGTACCGACACCGTTCCATCATTCGTCTCTTTTTCCCCTACGATCAGAAGGTAAGGAATTCGTTTTAACTCACTCTCTCTGATCTTTTTACCTATCTTTTCGCTCCTTTTATCAATCAGGGTGCGAATATCGTAATTATTTAGAAAATTTAAAACTTTTTCTGCATAATCGTGGTATTTTTCACCTATCGGAAGAATTATTACCTGGTCGGGATTTAGCCATAACGGAAATTTTCCTGCAGTATGTTCAATAAGAACGGCTACAAAGCGTTCCATCGAACCAAATGGGGCACGATGGATCATTATAGGTCTGTAACGCTGGTCGTCGCTTCCGATATATTCCAGTTCGAAACGGTCGGGCAGATTGTAATCGACCTGTATGGTTCCCAATTGCCAGCTGCGTCCCAGTGCATCCTTAACCATAAAATCGAGTTTAGGACCGTAAAAGGCAGCTTCGCCAGATACGATTATAGTTTTTAATCCTTTCTCTTCGGAGGCTTCAATAATAGCTTGTTCAGCCTTTTCCCAATTTTCATCGGTGCCGATATATTTTTCTTTATCTTCCTTATCACGGAGAGAAATCTGGGTTGTAAAATCGGCGAAATCAAGAATTCTGAATATATAAAGTATAATGTCAATTACCTTTTTGAATTCATCTTTAAGCTGATCGGGACGGCAGAAAATGTGGGCATCGTCCTGTGTAAAACCCCTGACACGCGTTAATCCATGGAGTTCTCCGCTCATTTCGTAACGATAGACGGTTCCAAACTCTGCCAGCCGGATCGGCAGATCGCGGTATGACCGGGGTTTACTTTTATAAATTTCGCAATGGTGAGGACAATTCATTGGTTTTAACAGATATTCTTCACCCTCCTGTGGAGTTTTAATAGGTTTGAAAGAATCATGTCCGTATTTGGCGTAGTGTCCGGAAGTTATATAAAGCTCCTTCTGCCCGATATGCGGTGTGATTACCTGTTCATATCCGTATTGTTTCTGTACTTTTTTCAGGAAATCCTGAAGTCTGTCACGCAATGCAGCTCCTTTAGGCAACCAGAGGGGAAGTCCCTGGCCCACTTTCTGTGAAAAAGTAAACAGTTCAAGTTCTTTTCCTATTTTACGGTGATCGCGTGCTTTAGCCTGCTCAAGTAATTCAAGATATTCATCGAGCATTTTTTGTTTCGGGAAAGTGATTCCATAAATACGTGTAAGCTGTTTTCGCTTTTCGTCACCCCGCCAATAAGCCCCGGCTACACTAAGCAGTTTAATAGCTTTGATAGGTGATGTGGAAGGTAAGTGCGGACCCCGGCACAGATCGGTAAAGTTACCCTGCTTATAAATGCTTATGGTTCCGTCTTCCAGCTCGTTTATTAGTTCTACCTTATATTCATCTCCCTTTTTTTTGAAGAGTTTGAGAACATCAGGTTTACTGATTTCCTGCCGGATGTAACTGTTATCCCGGGCAGCTAATTCCTTCATCTTATCTTCGATCCGGGGTAGATCGGAATCGGATATGGTAGCTCCGTTACCCGGATCTACATCGTAATAAAATCCGTTTTCGATTGCAGGGCCAATGCCAAACTTGGTTCCCGGGTATAAACTTTCAAGTGCCTCGGCCATAAGGTGGGCCGATGAGTGCCAGAATGCATGCTTACCTTCGGGATCTTCGAATTTATGCAGTTTAATTCTGGCATTTGTACGAATTGGCCGGGTAATATCCCATAAT
Source organism: uncultured Bacteroidales bacterium (assembly GCA_964442665.1). Taxonomy (GTDB): domain Bacteria; phylum Bacteroidota; class Bacteroidia; order Bacteroidales; family UBA10428; genus UBA10428. Next base: position 3,878 of record CAYUAV010000129.1, on the reverse strand, counting down.
TCCTGATTCACCGTAATGGAAACTACTTCCCTGGCCAGACCATCACTTAAACTTTTTGCAATATCTAATCCAGTTACTCCTTCTTCATATTCTCTGACAGAGTCATCAGGAAATGTAATTTTTATCATTAGCTTTATTGTTTAAACATGGGCTAGCAAAGATATAAATTATCGGCCAAGGATAAGAAATAATAGCTGACGGAAATAGGAATTGATTATATACTTGTTTTTATGGATAAAACAAACGTACGAAGGATTGCTTGCATCTTTTTTTTGTTCCTTATACTTCTCATTAAAGCGAGGGGAGAGGATTTATCGCTGGAAATGATTTTCAAGTACAACCTTTTCAATGCAAATAAGATAGTGGGTATTCAGTCGATGAATGATGGCTTGCATTATTCCATACTTCAGGATTCAAAAGACATTGTTAAATATTCCTATGAAACAGGAGAAAAAGTTCAGACACTTTTTTCACTCGACTGGTTTGAAGATTTACAACTGTCTGAAATAATATCGTACTCTTTAAATAAAACTGAGACAGCTATACTTTTTGGCACCGGACAGGAGAAAGTATACCGGTATTCCTACCGGGCAAGCTATTATGTGTATGATATTGCCAGCGAAAAAGTAATCCCTGTTTTTTCCGAAGGCAAGCAGTATCTTGCAGAATTATCGCCCGACGGGCGTAAAGTTGCTTTTGTTTTCGAAAATAATCTGTATATCAAGGATATTCAAACAGGTAAGTTAACTCAAATTACTACCGACGGACAGAATAATGAGATTATCAATGGATCACCCGATTGGTTATACGAGGAAGAATTTACATTATTGACCGGGTATTACTGGTCGCCGGATAGCCGTAAAATTGCCTATTATCGATTTGATGAGTTAAAGGTTCATGATTATTCCCTTATTTTTTATGAGTCGCTTTATCCGGAACTCTATACCTACAAATATCCTCTGGCAGGAGATTATAATCCCGGAGCAGAGATATACTCATATGACCTGGTGCGGGGTTTAACGACTAAAATGGAGATAACTGAAGATTCGGATTATTATGTACCACGGATCGAGTGGCATCCGAAATCGGAGCGTATTTGTATAACCACACTTAACAGGTTGCAGAATGAGGTAAATTTATTCCTGTGTGATGCAACCAGCGGTAAGTCAGAAGTTTTTTACGCTGAGAAAAACGATCGCTACATTTCTGAAATTACTGATGATTTTGTTAGGTTCATCGATTCGGGAAACTATGCGCTGATAATTAGTGAAAGAGACGGCTATAAACATTTTTATCGTTATGCTCTTGATGGTAATCTTATTAACCGTGTAACTCAGGGAAATTGGGACATTGAAGATTTCTGTGGAGTCGATGAAAATTCAGGATTATTGTATTATACTTCAACAGAGGTATCGCCACTTGAACGACATTTATATTCAATTGAACTGGATGGATCGAATAAAAAGCGATTAACTTTCGAAGCAGGAACTCATACCGCAGTCTTTAATCCATCATTTAACTACTATATTCTTACCTCGTCCGATGCACAATCACCTTATAAAATACGGCTGTATAAAAAGCAGGGAGAGCTTATACGTATACTTGAAAATAATGATTTTGTCAGGGAATTAACGGCCCTGTATGGATTTACAAGGAAGGAATTTTTTACCTTTAAAAGCAATGACAGTACAGAACTTTATGGTTTTAAAATAGTACCCCCTGATTTTAAGAAGTATAAAAAATATCCGGTACTTATTTATGTTTATGGAGGACCAGAATCACAAATGGTAGTCAATGCATGGGAAAACCGACTTGCCTGGTTCCAGCTTCTTGCTCAAAAAGGCTATATCGTTGTTTGTGCCGATAATCGTGGTACCGGTGGAAGAGGAGAGGCATTCAGGAAAGAAATTTATCTGCAACTGGGAAAATTTGAGGTTGATGATCAGATTGCACTTGCTGAATATATGGCCGGTCAATCATATATCGATAAGAACAGGATAGGAATCTTTGGATGGAGCTATGGAGGATATATGGTGCTTCTGTGCATGACACACGGGAATCATATCTTTAAAACCGGAGTTGCCGTTGCCCCGGTAACAGACTGGAAATTTTACGATACGGCTTATACGGAACGATACATGAGAAAACCCTCTGAAAATACTAACGGATACCATAATAGTTCGGTGCTGAATTATATGGATATGCTGGAAGGAAATCTCTTACTGATTCACGGTCTGGCAGATGATAATGTACATTTTCAGCAATCTGCTGAATTTATTACTAAAATTAAGGAAGAGAATAAGAGAATTGATATGTTTATTTATCCCAACGAAAACCACCTGATGCGGGGAAATAATGCGTTGTTTCATGTGTATAGTCAGGCGACGGAATATATAATTAAAAACCTATAAAATACTTTAAATCAATGATTTAAAGACTTGATTTTATTTTGGCACAGCATTTGAAATAAATTAAAATAATACATAAAGAAATAGAAATCATGAAAAAACTATTACTTATAGCCGGTGTAGCTTCCGTATTTCTGACCGGTTGCAGAATTTACCCGAATGCCGACTTTGCTGTCGATCGAACCAGGGTACAACCTCTTGAAACAGTGAGGTTCACTAATTACTCAGATGATGCAGTTCATTATGAGTGGGATTTTGGCGATGGGTATACTTCAACGGCAATAAATCCGACACATTACTATGATGGCGAGGGTTTATATACGGTAACTCTGACAGCAGAATCGCGTGACGGGAAAGTTGACAGGGCGTATATTGATATTGATGTTGTATACACAAGACTGGAAGTAACCGTTGCCGAATGGAATTCAAGTGAGATTATTCAATTTATTGTTCCGGATGCACTCGTTATACTTTATGAAACTTATAACGATTGGCTAAATGACACTTATGCCGTTGTATACAGATATACTGACGCTGACGGTATCGTTACATTTGCCGGACTCGACCCGGTAAGATACTATGTTTATGCCGAAGCTTCAGATGTTGCAGAACCTGGCGACTGGTATGATAATCTGGATTTTCCTGATTCCTATATCAGAACACAGACACTTACTCCTTTTGTAATTAATCCGTTTCTTTGCTGGGTCGATTATTTCCCGGCATACAAGAGTGGTTTGAAAACTCGAAGGGATAAATATCCGGTAGACAAAATAAAAAGCGAAGATCCTTCGTTTATTATTGTCGACGTAGCAAAATAATCTGGGGTATCAAAAAGCATACGTCATTTCAACGCCGGGTAGCATTTCTATCCGGCTTTTTTAATTTGAAAATTTTTCAATCTCTTGCAATAATTTATATCTTTGCACACCCCGAAAAAAGGTATAATATATCCTTTTACTTAAGTTCTTTGAATATTTATATTAGTTCGAAAAGCGAGTCCGGAGAATTGTAGAAAATATTTTACCTGAAATGTTTAATAATAATATAGTGCTTTTTGAATATAATAAGCCCAGATGGCAGGACCGACCGTAAATAATTGCTCCTGTGGAGCAATTTAGGGAGGGGCCGGGGAAGTGTGAGGGTCAATTCCGCCATCTGATAAAACGATTACTATACATGACAAAAATTACGATGTATTAAAAGTTTAAGGCCTTTTAAATGTAGTTGGCCCAGATGGCGGAATTGGTAGACGCGCTAGTTTCAGGGACTAGTGTACGCAAGTACGTGCAGGTTCGAGTCCTGTTCTGGGCACATTTTTAGTGTAAAGTATAATAGTTTTTGTTTATAAATTTGCACTATAGTAAAGTATAAATTGAAATCCTGAGGTACTGACTCTGAACGGAATTTCTTATTATGCCCAGGTGGTGAAATTGGTAGACACACCAGCTTGAGGGGCTGGCGCCCGTTTAG
>CAYUAV010000128.1:0-8644 GCA_964442665.1 uncultured Bacteroidales bacterium | reverse complement strand
AATAACTGCTTCAGTAACCCTTGTGGGTAATCGCTTTCCTGTACGAATGTAAAAAGGAACTCCTCCCCAACGCCAGTTATCGATGAATAATTTCATAGCCAGAAAAGTTTCAGTTCGTGAATCGGAAGCCACATTTTTTTCATCACGATAGCCCTTCACACTTTCGCTTCGGACCGTTGAGGCTATGTACTGTCCTCGTATTACCTGTTGTTCAACATTTCTGATATCAATCGGTTTTAAGGCCTGGATGATCTTCAGGGTTTCATTTCGGATTGCGGTTGGGTTGATCACTGCGGGAGGTTCCATACCAATTATTGCTACGAGCTGCAGTAAATGGTTTTGTACCATATCGCGTAATGCACCGGCCGAATCATAATAACCTCCTCTGTTCTCCACACCATCGCTCTCAGCAGCTGTAAGTTCGACATGATGAATATAATTCCGATTCCAGAGAGGTTCAAAAATACCGTTTGAGAAACGGGTGACCATTATATTCTGAACTGTTTCTTTACCCAGATAATGATCGATACGAAAAATCTGGTCCTCATGAAAACACGATTGTAATTGCCTGTTCAACTCACGCGCTGAGGCAAGGTTATATCCGAAAGGTTTTTCGACGACAATGCGTCGCCAGTTATCATCCTTTTCGATATTCAGCCCCAGTTTAGCCATAGCAGCAGGAATTATCTGATAAAGCGACGGCGGCGTGGCCATATAAAATATATAATTTTCAGGAATGGCCAGATCACTTGTTAACGCTTCCAGCCTTGTTTTAAGTTTATGGTAATCATCAATTACATTGGTTTCAATTGAAATGTAATAGAGCATTTTTATAAATTGTTCCCATCTGTCCCCCGGAAAATCCATATCAATTTTAACGTCGTTGCGAATTTTTGATCTGAAACTCTCATCGCTGTATTTTGTACGACCAGCCCCAAGTACAGCAAATTTACCGGGAAGTATATTCTGAAGATAAAGATGAAACAGTGCCGGAATTAATTTTCGTTTTGCGAGATCGCCGGAAGCTCCAAAAATCACAAACACATGGTCCTGAGGTTTCTTCATGAAATTAGTCTGCTATAAATAATTTGCCAAAATTAGCCAATTTCTCTAAGTTGCGATGCATTAACAAAAAGCATATCACCCAAGGCTTCATAACCCGAAAACATATCATGACTGTATTTTAGCTGGTCTTCGATGAAGCCTACCATTGTTAATCCGGCATCTTTCGAGTGTTCTCCGATCACAGTCTTATAATTTATATTTTCTTCCATCTCCAGTATCTCAATATTTTTTGGTGAAATGGGTAATCTACCGCTTTGTATCAATTCAGTAAGCTTATCCTTCCTTGCTTCAACCAGTTTTTTTCGAGCAATTTCAAATATTTTTATCTTTCCTTTTCTCCAGTCGGGATGTCCGAGAATAATATAGCTTAGCAGAATCATCAGGTTTGCATTATCCTGGTCAATACTTCTGATCCATACGTGTATACCCTGCTTAAAATGTATCTGATGATGTGTTGAAGCTAAAATACAGATATCCATTTTGGCAGCTTTTGCCAGTGCCATATTTTGCATTACGGGCTGAACCTGTTCAGGCTTTTCCTTATCAAATTCAAACAGGATCATATTATTCGGCATTCCGGAGATACCTGGCAGCTGAACTGTCTGAGCAATAGCTGAAGTAAAGGATGGCGATATTAAGGTATCCATATATACATTGTTTTTCTCACCTCCCAACTCAATCAGCTTACGTAATATTTCATCAGCTTTCTGGTTTGCAGTTTTCGAAAAGTAATCTTCAATGAGATGGATATACGTGCCAAATCCATATCGTACTGAAATCCATCCTAATAATTGCAGCGCCTTTTCATTCTCGAAAGTCCGTTTAGATACACATACGACTGAAGGCCGCCATCTATCGCTATCGTTTGCTTTACGTTTTTTCTGCATATAAACATGTATGATACGGCTAAACTGAAAGATAGATCCCTGGAAAATGGCTGCCATTCCGCCCCGATCTTTATGCTGATATGATACTATCAGATATAACAGAACCATCACAACAAAGGCCATTATAGCATAGTAGGGTTGCATTTTGAACATTAACCAGGCACACATCAGAAAACCCAGAAGCGAGAAATACCAGCGCGAACGAAAAATCGGGCGGTATGACGGATCGGCACCAAAATGATATAAAAACGAAATAAGACAAATGGACCCGTAAGTAACCATGAAAAACATCGAAATAATCTGTGCAACAAAATTAACGCCCCCGATAAACACAAATACAAGGGCCAAAACACTTGTAAAAAAGGTTGCATTAAACGGTTCATTTGTTCTGCCTCTGCCTTTTGCCATTATCTTGTTCATCCCCGTCAGGGGTATAGAACCATCCATTGCCAGGGCCTGAAGAGTGCGAGGGGCAACAAGGATTGAACCTATCGCTGAAGAAAGCGTTGAAGCCGCCAGTCCGATGGGAATTATTACCGCACCAAAAAAGGCTATTTTACTCATTATCAACTGATCACTTACCAGATCATCAGGCGATGCCGAAATAGCAAGTTTATATGCAATAAAGAAATAAATCACCATTCCCAAAACAGTTGCCAGCGTTGTACCCAAAGGAATTGACCGGCTCGGATTTTTCAGATCGCCTGAGAGTCCCACTCCGGCTGTCATCCCGGTAAATGCTGGAAAAATAATTGCGAAAACAGTGAAAAAGGACACCTGCAAATTGCCCGGCCGTAAAGAAAATAAGTGCGTCGGAAATACATCACTATATCCCGTATCGCCAAGAAAAAAAAGTATCAGACTCAGAGCAAGTATTGATACAATTATATATAAGGTCTTTACCCCGATATTGGCACCTCTTTTCAGTATTACATAAGATAATAACAGCATTGATGGTACACTGACAATCCGGCGGGTCCATGCCCCGGGCATATTCAGGTTATCAAGCAACGGCGAAAATGCTTCGGTAAAGGCAATTATGTAAAACGCTACACTTATTGCCTGTGACAGATATAGTGAAATACCAATCGTGGCTCCGATATTGAGCCCAAATGAGCGACTTATGATGAAATATTCTCCTCCTCCTTCAACGCGCTGATTTGTTGCCAGTTCTGATAATGCCAGTGCAGTTGGAATTGTAATGAGATGTCCGAGCAGGATTACACCAATGGTGCCAATAAAACCGAGCATACCTACCGAATACCCGAATCGGAGAAATAAAATGGCCCCTAGAATAGTAGATATAGCGGTGAAAAATACAGGCGCTGTACCAAAGCTTTTACCGGAAGAATCGATTGCCATATCTTTCAACGTCTGGTTTATGATGCGAAGATATTAAATCGATATTGCTTCCGGGCATTCGGAATTGAAATTCATTGTTGATAACAAAAAACCCGATGACTCTCATCGGGTTCCTATTCTATTTTTATAAATTGTTATTGCACCATTATGACATCAATAATAGAATTCCCCAGTAAATTATCGCGAAATTTGACCAGTAAATCATAAAATCCAGTCTTATTACAAATAAAGCTAACATTTTCATAATACTTATCCGAAGTTACATTTGTCAGAATAAGTAAGTCAGCATCCATTAGTTCAATAACTGCTTCACCCACAAAATCTTCGATATGATTTGCAATTTTAAATATATACTTGGTCCCCTTATTAAGTTTCAGTGTAACAAAATACTCGTTTTCGTAATCGATATCGCTAATGTGGTCAAGCCGGAAATCGATCTGCTTAATAAATATTTCCTTTTGTCCAAATGACTTGAATGAAATTCCTAACAAACAAAAACAGAGTAAACCCAGACTTAAATATTTCATCATTCGAATAGTTTATTAATAATCTATCGGCATAAAAATCAAGTTCAAAATTATTATTCTATATTTTTATCTTCAAGCCAGAGAAACTTGGTATCAAATAAAATAAGCCTTGCATGTTCCGATACTCTTTGTGTATCGGAGCTGCTGAGCCGCACGATTTCTTTCGAAATATTATCAATATAGTAATCTTTTGTCAGTCCGGTACATTTTGTATCTCCGTTTCGCATATAGAATAATGCTTTGACCTGTCGTTTTTCATCGAAACTTTTAAGCGCATCGACCAGCGCTTCCAAACGTGTCCATGAATCACCTTCGGCTTTCCACCATTCCTTTGCTCTTGCTATACTCAGTTTATAGATTGTATTCCTGAGTTCTGCCTCACTACTGGTTTCCAGCTTTTTTCTATTATTTGCATTATTATAGTAATCGGAAAAAGTAATCTTTATGAAGGTCATGAGATCATCTTTTGGCAAATGATATCCGGTGAACCCAAAATTATTGAAACTTATCTCTTCAAGAAGCCAGCCGGCCCGTATTGAAATATTATCAATATCGTAATCAACAATTTGTCCGTACCCGTAAAACTTTTCTGCGCCCGGGTATATTAAAGAACCTGTATGGGTAAGTTTAACAATTTCATTACGATCGAGCAGTTTAATAATTGCCGGTACAGCCTGAGCCTCGTAATTTTCCAGTTTTTGTTTGGCTGCTTTAACTGTTGGCCAGTCACTCGAAGTAAAATCATTGATCAGCTTATCGATATCATTTTGTGCTTTCAGTAAATTGAGCAGACCTGAAAAAGCTATCAGTATAATAAAGAGTCCTATTTTTCTCATTTTTTTTATTTCTATGTTTGCTGCTAATTATAAAATTAATAAAATTTAAATTATTCCCAAGTATTTCATTTATTAAGGCGAACTGTCAATTTTAGTAATATCTTGAAATAATTCCTAACTAAAATTTCAACTCTCGTTAAGTATTAAAATTTTGGAAATATTGAACCTTATTTTATTAAAATAAAACTGTCAGGGGGCTTATCTTTACAAATAGATATAAGTAATTTTTACATGCGTAAAATACTTTTATTATTGTCAGTATTTATTATTGTGAATGCAGTATCGTGTCAAGCACCGTACCATACGTCTCAGCGAAAAAGAGGTAAGCAATGCGACTGTCCGAAGGAAACAAAAATCAAACAACGAAGAGCAGACAGGCACAGGTGATTTCTTATCTTTTTTTATACTTAATTAACACTAATTGAATATATTAGCAATCCGGAAAATTCATCTGAAATACGCGCTTATGAAAACTCTGAAAATACTGATCCTGTTCACCCTTGTGGCTTGCGGATCGAATAACCCGGGTAAAAAAGAAAATCAATCGGATATTACTGATACGCTTGCACTGAGAACTGCACTGCTCCGGGTTGATGGTATGACCTGTGAAGGTTGCGAAAATACGATAAAGACTATGGTCGGAAAAATTGAGGGAGTCAAAGAGGTCCAGGCTTCATACACCGATTCAGTGGCAAAGGTTGTATTTGATACATCACTCGCAAATGTTTTGGTTATCAGTGAAACAATTAATAACCTGGGATATAAAGTAGTCGGAGAGATTGCTCCCTAAAAGTAGAACTTATTATAATATAGCCATTAAAACCTGATAATAACCTTTCCGAATTAAGGGAAGTAATACATTTATGACTTTTATTTGAGTATGCCTGTGACTGAAAATTCCAGTAATAATTTGTTGAAAAATGTATTCTTTCGGGCATTATTTTAATACAATTTAAATAATGAAAACCGGCAAATTAAGAGTTCCGCAGAAATAAAAGTTTCACTAACTTGCGTCCCTTTTATTAAGGATAGGAATATAGATACAATAATTAAATAATTACTATACCCATGCAAAGTAAACTTCAGGAGTTAACTGAAAAAATTTACCAGGAAGGTGTCGAAAAAGGTAATGCTGAAGCACAGGAAATAATTGAAAAAGCAAAGGCGGATGCCGCTGAGATTATATCGAATGCGAAAAAGGAAGCAGAAGCAATTATTGAAGAAGCAGGGAAAAAAGCTGCTGAGACTAAAAGTAATACTGAGTCAGAAATCAAATTATCAGGGAAACAATCCATTAATGCCCTTAAACAACAGATCGTTGACCTGATCAACGGTGACATCGCCTCAACTACCATTAAAAGTACTTTCGATAAAGACTTTATTAAGAAAATAATAGAAACCACATTATCCAATTGGGCAAAATCGGGACAAAGTACGGATCTTATGATCCTGCTTTCCAAAAACGATGAAAAAGACCTTTCCGATTATTTTAAAAAGGAAGCTAAAAAATATATCGATAAGGGTGTAACGGTTAAGTATGATTCGTCAATAGATACCGGATTCCAGATCGGACCAAAAGACGGGAGTTATAGAGTTTCTTTCACCGATAACGATTTTATTAATTTTTTCAAACAATACCTTCGCCCGAAATTGGTTGAATTGCTTTTTAGTGCCAAATAATTATGAGCAGACAATATCATTATCTGATTGCCGGCTTCCCCGATATTTTTTTTGATGATTCAAAAATCTCAATCAATCTGGAGGAGTTCAGATTTTTGCTGAGTGAGAATCTTCCTAATGAGGATATGAATCTCATTCGCTCCTTCTTTTACAGGTACGACAACATTAACATTCTGGCCAAACTGAAAGGTGAAGATGTTCCGTTCGACTCCAGGGGAAATCTGAGTGAATCTGATATTGATGACTTGTTCGAAGCCGTTAAATTAGGAGGCGATAGTGCTTCTTCACCAGGAATACCTCGCTATTTTGCAGAATTTATTGAAGCATTCAGAACCGAAACACCTCTTCTTGAAGGTAAAAGCTGGGAAATTCAGCTCAGCGAACTTTATTACCGGTATGCAACTTCCCGTCCAATTTCTTTTATTTGCAACTGGTACATTTTTGAAAGAGACTTTCAAAATATTCTCACGGCAGGACAATGCAGAAATCATGAGATTCCTGTCGAAAAACAGCTTGTAGGCTCCGGTGAACTTATTGATAAATTATCGCGAAGTAATGTACGCGATTTCGGACTGGATAATGAATTTCCGTTTATTGAAAAAATATTCAAGGTTATCGAAGAAGAAGATGTAAGGGGATATGAAAAGAAAATCGATCGCATTAAATGGGACTATCTCGATGACAGAGTCTTTTTTCACTATTTCACTATTGAAAAACTTTTTTCATTTGTTGTTAAGCTATCGATCATAGAAAGATGGCTGAGTCTTGATAAGGAAACGGGAAATAAATTATTTAACGAATTATTGAGCAATCTGGAAGCTTCGTATGAGTTTCCCGAAGAATTTAAAATATAATTTTTAGGATATTACTATGTCAGTAAAAGGTAAAGTAAAGGGTATTATCGCGAATCTTGTGATTGTTGAAGTTGATGGCCCGGTATCGCAAAACGAAATTTGTTTTATAAACTCAGCCGGAACAAAACTTATGGCCGAGGTCATAAAGATAAATGGTAAGAATGCATTTGTACAGGTATTTGAAAGTACACGCGGAGTCAAAATCGATAACGAAGTAGAATTTGCCGGACATATGCTGGAAGTAACGCTGGGCCCCGGCATTCTGTCGAAAAACTACGACGGACTACAGAACGATCTGGATAAAATGAAGGATATTTTCTTAAAAAGGGGAGAACACACCTATGCCCTCGATAAGGATAAAGAATGGAAATTTAAACCACTTGCCAAAGCCGGCGATACGGTCGGGGCAGCTTCATGGCTCGGACAGGTCGATGAAAACGGTATGACTCACAAGATAATGGTACCATTTAGTTTTAAAGGTACTTTCAGCGTTAAAAGCATTGCTGATGCTGGAAATCATAAAATTGAAGATACCATTGCCATCTTACTGGATAGTAATAAAAAAGAAGTACCGGTTACAATGATCCAGAAATGGCCGGTTAAAGTGCCTATCACAGCATTCAGGGAAAAACCAAGACCATTCAAATTGCTGGAAACCGGTGTTCGGACTATTGATACGCTGAATCCCATTGTTGAGGGAGGAACCGGTTTTATTCCCGGACCTTTTGGTTGTGGAAAAACCGTGCTCCAGCATGCCATATCAAAACAAGCCGAAGCCGATATTGTTATTGTAGCTGCCTGCGGCGAACGGGCAAATGAAGTAGTTGAACTGTTTACTGAGTTCCCGGAACTTGAAGACTTTCGTACAGGAAAGAAACTTATGGAAAGAACCATCATTATCGCAAATACTTCCAATATGCCTGTTGCTGCCCGCGAAGCTTCAGTGTATACAGCCATGACACTGGGAGAATACTACAGGTCAATGGGACTTAAAGTACTTATGCTGGCCGATTCAACTTCGCGCTGGGCACAGGCATTAAGAGAAATGTCGAACCGCCTCGAAGAATTACCCGGCCCCGATGCTTTCCCGATGGACCTTCCGGCTATTATATCCAACTTTTATGCCCGTGCAGGATTTGTATACCTGAATAACGGAGAATCCGGATCGATCACGTTTATTGGTACGGTATCGCCCGCAGGTGGTAACCTAAAAGAACCCGTTACCGAATCAACAAAAAAAGTTGCCCGATGCTTTTATGGCTTGTCACAACAGCGTGCCGACAGTAAACGTTACCCGGCTGTTGATCCTATCGATAGCTATTCAAAATACCTGGAATACCATGAATTCAGTGAATATGTCGAAGATAAAATATCCGGTAATTGGATTAAACTGGTTAATCACGCAAAAACCATTCTGCAAAGATGTAAAGAAG
>CAYUAV010000127.1:0-8664 GCA_964442665.1 uncultured Bacteroidales bacterium | reverse complement strand
AAACCTTTAAAATATTCCTTAAAAACGCCAGCATTATATAAATCGTAAACTCCTTCATTGATCAGGTTTGTATCCAGAAATCGCTGTGCAAATTCATCTTTTAGTTTGATAGAATAAGCATGTACGGTATCGTCTTCCGTTGAACTTAATTTTCCTTTAAAAGGAGGCCCGTCATTTATCGGCTCAGAGCTATACATATGGGAATACATGATATAATCCGATTTACTATACGATGGTATCGGTTCGTAAAGCTCGTACACATTAAAAGAAACATCCATCGAATCGCCGTAGGTTGAATTGTATTCTAATTCAACTGTAAGATCGAGTATTTCTGTACTATCAGGATCGAAACCATCACGAAAACTAACCAGATCAGCATAAATAATATCACATATAAAATCGGTTTCAATGATCCCCACCACTGTATCATTAACACATCCAAGCGGACTATAACCAACCGATCTGGTTTCAAGCGCTTCGAGGTTGACCGTGTAAAGTTCAACAGGAATTGAATCGATAATTACATCGAGCATGTCATTATCAGGTAAGATCTCGTTCGGATCGATTTCGAGAGGTTTTTCAGTACAATTTATCAGGATTGAAAGTGTAATGAAAGAAATAAAGACAACTGAAAAAAGTTGTCGCAGTGTTGAGAATAGGTTATTTTGCTCCATCAACTACTTCGCTTAGTATTTTATCATAGAAATCAGAATACGCTTCGATATATGTATCTTCCGATTGGTATTCCAATAAAGGTAAATCGGATTTTGAAGCAAATTGTTGTACATCCTGATTAATTTTTTCACTTCCTATTATCAAACCATCCGAAAATTTGATCGCCAGTTTCATTAAATTAACATAATCAGGAGGCTTAACTATTTCCAGATCCCCTGTATCAATTCCGTCCCATTCGAGTTTCTGAATCATCCTGCTATCGAGTGTACCCTGAAATTCCTGATCGTAAATCGAAGTAACTACCGTTGAATCCATAAACAGTGGATCATCATGATAGAATTTTTTTACATATAGCGGTAATAAACTGGTAAACCATCCCTGGCAGTGTATCAGATAAGGTGCCCATTGCAATTTTTGCACGGTTTCGATAACCCCCCTTGCAAAGAATATAGCCCGCTCGTCATTATCCCTGAATATAACCCCTTTTGTATCGTGAAGAGTAGCTTTTCGCTGAAAATATTCATCATTATCGATAAAATAAACCTGCATGCGGGCAGCCTGAATCGAAGCTACTTTTATAATTAACGGATGATCGGTATCATCAATTATCAGGTTCATTCCCGATAATCGAATCACTTCGTGAAGCTGATTCCTGCGTTCGTTAATACAACCGAATCGGGGCATAAATGTGCGGATCTCTTTACCTCTGTCCTGTACACCCTGTGGAAGACTTCGGCCTATTATTGATAGTTCTGATTCTGGAAGATAAGGAGTGATTTCTTGTGAAACATACAAAACTTTTTTGCTTTCCATCTGCTGCTCAATATTTCCGAAACTACATGCAAAATTACGAAAAATATTTTCAATAGTTTACCGACCCGCTCACAGGATATATTATTTTGACCAAAGCCCATTCAATCCCGGATTAAAATCAGCTAAGTGTGAACATTGATAGCTACTGCCGGTTATGAAATTGCTTATCTTCGTATATTTTCAGAATGGAACTACTTACTACCATAAAGAACCTTCAGGATACGCTGCTAAAGTATCGCAACATGAACATGAGTATTGGTTTTGTTCCCACAATGGGAGCATTGCACAACGGACATTTATCCCTATTAGAAAAATGCCTTTCGGTTGATAATATTTCAGTTGTCAGTATATATGTCAATCCTTCACAATTCAATGATAAGAGTGACTTTAGTAATTATCCCAGGAATATGCAAAACGATACGGAATTATTGATGAAGAACGGATGTCATATTGTATTTGCTCCCGACAACAAAGAAATGTACCCTGTTGAAGATATCCGTGTTTTTGATTTTGGAAATATGGCCACTATAATGGAAGGGAAATTTCGCCCCGGTCATTTTAATGGTGTTGCACAAATTGTGACCAAATTATTTGATGCTGTGGAACCGCACAGAGCTTATTTTGGCAGAAAAGACTTTCAGCAATTGGCTATTATCAGAAAAATCGTACATGATTACAACTACAAAATTGAAATAATCGATTGCCCGATATTACGTGAACCGGACGGATTGGCAATGAGTTCGCGTAATGCTTTACTTTCACCTGAACAGCGTAAGGCTGCACCTCTGATCTACAATACGCTGTCAGAAATACCCAAAATGATCTTCCATACTGACATTACAACAATTTCCTCATTCGTTGAAAGCACAATTAATTCCAGCCCTTTTTTACAGGTCGAATATTTTCAGATTGTCGACACACATACGCTCGATCCAGTGACTAAATTAACTCCCGAAAGACCTGCCACAGCTTGTATTGCGGTTTTCACCGGTAATATGCGTCTCATAGACAATATCGAATTAATTTCGTAAATTTGCAGTATGTTAATAGAAGTAGTAAAATCGAAAATTCACCAGGTCAGGGTTACTGAAGCGAATCTTCATTACGTAGGGAGTATCTCTATTGACGAGAACCTGATGGACGCTGCCAATCTTATTGAATTTGAAAAGGTTCAGGTCCTGAATATCAGTAACGGTGAACGTCTGGATACTTATGTGATAAAAGGTGAAAGAGGTTCGGGAGAAATATGTCTTAATGGCCCGGCAGCCCGTAAAGTAGTTGTTGGAGATATTATTATCATCATTTCCTATGCAAGTATTGAATTCGAAGAGGCTAAAAATTTCAAACCCCGGATAATATTCCCCAATTCAGAAACAAATACCCTTTAATCATAGCTTCATTTTCTATCAATATCTTTACATACACTTTCTTGTTTGCTAATTTTACTTCAAAGTAATGGTTTAAATATGGATCAATTAGAGATCATCAGAAACAAAATATTTGATCGTGAACAGTTAACCCGACAGCTGGCTGTCTGGCGCTTTCTTGAAAAAAAAATTGTATTTACAAACGGATGTTTCGATATTCTTCACAGGGGTCATATTGAATACCTGGCAGAAGCAGCCGGTTATGGTGATATTCTTATCATTGGGCTAAATACCGATAATTCTGTTCGCCGGTTAAAAGGTCCGTCTCGTCCTGTACAGGATGAGCATGCCAGGGCATTTATACTGGCTTCACTGCATATTGTCACTGCAGTAACTCTCTTTGAAGAAGATACACCCTATAATTTAATCAAAATCGTGCAACCCGATGTTCTGGTTAAAGGCGGTGATTACAAATCTGAGGATATCGTTGGCAGCGATGTGGTAAAAGCAAAAGACGGAAAGGTTATTACAATTGACTTCGTTAAAGGCTTTTCAACATCAGGTATTATCGATAAATTATTTACTCCTGAATCACAGAATGGGAAAAGTTAAAACAGTTTTCATCTGCCGTAATTGTGGAGCAGATTCTCCAAAATGGATAGGAAGGTGCCCTTCATGCAATCAATGGAATACTTATGTCGAAGAAAAAATAGTTACATCCAAAGCAGATGTTGGTCCGAATTTAAAATCTTCATCAACGAAACCTCTTCCACTGGGAGATATCGAACCTGAAAAATCAGTCCGGATTCCCAGTTCCATTATCGAATTGGATCGCCTCCTGGGAGGAGGCATTGTACCAGGTTCTTTGATTTTGCTCGGAGGTGAACCCGGAATTGGTAAATCGACACTGGCTTTGCAAATAGCCCTTGGTATAAACAGGAAAGTATTATATGTTTCAGGCGAGGAAAGTCTAGAACAGTTAAGTATGCGGGCTGAACGCATTTCAGTGAAAAATCCGCAATGCCTGGTATATAACGAGGTAAATCTTGAAAACATTATCAATCAGGTAGAACAGGAAACCCCCGGATTACTCGTAATCGATTCAATACAAACACTTTCTACGGATATCATTGATGCAAGTCCCGGAAGTATAACGCAAATCAGGGAATGTGCCGCCCGTTTGCTTAAATTATCAAAATATACCCGGATACCTACGTTGTTGATCGGACATATCACCAAAGACGGAATGCTTGCAGGACCAAAATTGCTTGAACATATTGTTGATGCAGTATTGCAGTTCGAAGGTGATCATCAGTATATCTACCGTGTGTTGCGTTCGCTTAAAAACCGCTTTGGCTCCACCTTGGAACTGGCTATCTTCGAAATGGAAGCCGATGGACTCCATGAGATCAAGAATCCCTCCGAAATATTTCTAAGCAGGAACTCAAATCCCCTGAGCGGTGTGGCTATTGCATCAACTATCGATGGTACGCGACCTTTTCTTATCGAAGCCCAGGCACTCGTCAGCTCCGCAGTATACGGGACACCACAACGCACGGCTACAGGGTTCGATGCCCGGCGTCTTAATATGCTTCTGGCAGTTCTGGAACGAAAAGCCGGTTTTAAACTTGCCTCGAAAGATGTTTTTCTGAACATCGCAGGAGGATTGAAAGTGCAGGATCCTGCCACCGATTTGGCAGTTGCCTGTGCGATCCTTTCTTCTAATTTTGATCGCCCCATTGATCATGATACATGCCTGGCTGCCGAAATAAGCCTTACAGGAGAATTAAAACCCGTAATACGCATCGAGCAAAGAATTGAGGAAGCGTTACGTTTAGGCTTTAGGAAGATTATCATTCCATCTTATGCAAAAGCAAAACAGATAGGTAAATCTTATCAAAATATTGAGGTAATTTCTCTTACAAATATAGAACAGGCAGTTCGCGAAATATTTTCAAAAAATTCAAAGCAGTCAGGTTCTGTTTAAAGGAACTTTTCTGTTAGTCATCATAATCATCGAAAAAGCTCGGTTGTTCATACTCTTCTTCCACGTTCAGATTCTCTTTATATTTTTCATCGTTACAATCGAGTGATATATTGAAACCTTCAGGCTTTTCAAAGTCATCCTGCTGAGTTATTCCAAGCGTTGAATCGGCATATATTTTAAGCATGAATTCAGCCCATATCGGAAGTACCGTATTAGTCCCCGAACCCATTGCAGTCCGGTCAAAATGTACCGAACGGTCTTCGGCCCCAACCCAGCCTCCCGCAACAAGCTTAGGCGTTATTCCCATAAACCAGCCATCCGAATTATTATTAGTAGTACCTGTTTTAGCCGCAATCGGCGCGGTGAATTGGTATTTCGAACCGCGTAAACGTGCAGCGGTACCATAATTAGCCACTCCTTCCAACAAATTCAACATCAGGAAAGCTGTTTCTTCGCTGATCGATTCCCAAGTCTCGGGAAGGAAGGTAGCCAGAACATTCCCAAATTTATCCTCAATCCGGGTCACATATAATGGTTCAATATGAATGCCTTTGTTGGCAAAAGTGGTATAAGCCGCCACCATCTCTTCAACCGACATATCGCTCGGTCCGTATATCATTGAAGGCACCGGATCGATATGGCTTTTTATTCCCATCTTGTAAGCAATATCGGCGATGGCCTGCGGTTTGAACCTGTCGACCAGCCAGGCAGAAACATAATTCTCCGACTTTGCAAGCCCCCATTTCAGGGGCTTATATGTATTAATATCTTCTTTCCTGGCAGTTGTACGTGGTGACCAGGTAGTATCATTCACATAAAATGTAATAGGCGATACAGGAACTTCCCTGCAGGGTGAATATCCTTCCTGCATGGCCAGAATATAAAGAAATGGTTTAAAAGTGGATCCGGCCTGCCGTTTCCCCTGGGTTACATGGTCATATTTAAAATATTGAAAATTTATCCCGCCGACATATGCCTTCACAAAACCCGTATGGGGTTCCATGGCCATAAAACCACACCGGAGAAAATGTTTGTAATAGAGAATAGAATCGAGCGGACTCAAAATTGTATCACGTTCACCATTCCAGCTAAAAACTGTCATTTCAACCGGTTTGCGAAACACCCGGTAAATCGAATCCCATGAAACGCCCTGGTTAAATAATTTGGCCCCCCTGTCGGAATATCGAATTGCATTCCTGATTATCTGGTCAATTTCTGAGTTTTTCAGATCACTTGAGAATGGAGCACGTTTACGACCTTTCTTCTCTTTAAAAAATGCGGGTTGTAATTCTTTACCCAAATGCCTGGCAACAGCATCTTCGGCATATGTCTGCATCCTTGAATCAATAGTTGTGTATATCCTAAGTCCATCTGTATACAAGTCATATGGATTTCCATCAGGTTTCAGATTTTTATTACACCAACCATAAAGAGGATCATGGACCCATCGAACCGAGTCTTCCTGGTATTTGGCATAGTTCCATTTGCTGTAATTTTTTCGAAGAGGTTCCTTTGCACTCATGGTCTTGCGTAAATATTCTCTGAAATAGGTTGCCAAACCCACATTATGACTAAGCCGCTGAAAATCGAGTTCAAGTGGCAGCGCTCTTAACGAATCAGATGCTTCTTTTGAAATATAACCGTATTTTTCCATCTGGTGCAAAACGGTATTCCTTCTCCTGAGTGCAATATCAGGAAATCTCTTCGGATTATACAGTGCCGAGTTTTTAGCCATCCCAACAAGCATAGCTGATTGCTCAATTTTTAACGAATCAAGTGTTGTATTGAAATATACCTGCGCCGCCGATTGAATGCCAACTGCATTATAAAGAAAATCATACTGATCAAAATACAAAGCAATAATTTCTTCTTTTGTATAAGCCCTTTCAAGTTTTACTGCAATGATCCATTCCTTGATTTTCTGCTTCAACCGCTCAATTTTTGTTTTAGCCTGCTCATGAAAAAGAAGTTTGGCAAATTGCTGTGTCAGTGTACTTCCTCCCCCGGCACTCTGTCTTCGGAGTATTCCGCGTAACACAAAAGCCCGTGCCAGACCTTTTACATCAATTCCCGAATGCCTGTAAAAACGAATATCCTCGGTTGCCAGAAGTGCATCGACAAGGTGTTTGGGAAGCTGATTATAATCGACATGCGTTCTGTTTTGATTTTTGTAATAAATATTGCCGAGTATCTCCCCGTCGGCCGATATTACATGGGTTGCAAGATTAATTTTAGGATTTTCCAGATCCTCGATCCTGGGCATATAACCCAGGTTTCCGGTTGCCGCGAGAAGAATGATCAGGAATAGACCTAAAAATGGTAAAGCGAACAAAATCCAAAATATACGTGTATATTTAAAAAAAGGAATTCTATGATCTGACATAATATGAGTTACTTTTTAACGTAAATGTATTAATTATTAAATTTATTTTTTTGAACATAAATTTGTATGGTGTTTCTTTGTGATCTTATAAAAAATTGTATTTATGATCGATAATCTGGTTATTGTTGAATCACCCGCTAAGGCGAAAACAATAGAAAAGTTTCTGGGAAAAGAATTTCATGTTGCATCGAGTATGGGTCATATTCGTGATCTCTCAAAAAAAGATTTCGGAATCGATATTAATAACAACTATTCACCTGAATATATTATCCCAAACGATAAAAAGAAAATAGTATCCGACCTGAAAAAATTAGCTAAAGAGGCTAATACTATCTGGCTGGCTTCCGATGAAGATCGCGAAGGAGAAGCTATTGCCTGGCATTTAAGCGAAGTCCTTAAATTAGATCCGGAGAATACCCGGCGGATAGTTTTCAGTGAAATTACAAAAGAAGCCATCCAGGAATCGATTAAAAAATACCGTACCATCGATCAGAATCTGGTTAATGCACAGCAGGCCCGTCGCATTCTCGATCGGTTAGTAGGTTTTGAACTCTCACCTGTCTTATGGAGGAAAGTAAAGCCCTCGTTATCGGCAGGAAGAGTTCAGTCGGTAGCAGTGCGCCTGATAGTTGAGCGTGAAAGAGAGATCATACACTTTTCACCCACTTCCAGTTTCCGTATTACTGGTATGTTTAAAACCAACGAAGCTGAAAAAGGTAAGATCCTGACATTAACAGCCGAAGCTAATAAACGATTCAGGGATGAAAAAGATGCTCATAGCTTTTTGGAAAAATGCAGCCAGGCAGAATTTAAGGTCAGTAATGTCATTAAAAAACCATCAAAAAAGTCCCCTGCCCCTCCATTTACAACATCAACTCTGCAGCAGGAAGCAAGCCGTAAGCTGGGATACTCCGTATCGCAAACCATGACAGTTGCGCAACGACTTTACGAAGCAGGCCATATAACTTATATGAGAACCGATTCGGTAAACCTCTCACAGCTGGCATTAAATACAGCCAAAAAAGTGATCATTAATGAATTTGGCGATATGTATTCAAACCGCAAAAATTTTGTGACCCGATCGAAAGGAGCGCAGGAGGCTCATGAAGCCATACGTCCTACCTATGTTGAAACGAAAAGTATTGACGGAACAACTGCCGAAAAACGTTTGTACGAACTTATATGGAAACGCACTGTCGCTTCGCAGATGAGCGATGCCCTGTTTGAAAAAACTACGGTTACTATTGATATCTCAACTACCGAAGAAAAATTTATTGCTCAGGGTGAAGTACTAAAATTTGATGGATTTCTGAAACTTTATATTGAATCGAGCGATGATGAAGGCAGTGAAGATGAAGCCAAAGGATTACTTCCCCCACTGAAATCCGATCAGGTTCTTTTCAGAGAAACAATTTCGGCAGTACAGCGATTTACAAATC
>CAYUAV010000126.1:0-8713 GCA_964442665.1 uncultured Bacteroidales bacterium | reverse complement strand
AATCCGCAATGCAGGCAATGAAATCATAACGGATGCAACCATTAGCTATAGCATGGATTACGATTCACTGATCCTGTATGAATGGACAGGCGATCTGGGAGTCGATTCATTAGATACCATCCGGTTTGATACCATACATCTACAATGGGGTACACACAACTTCGTTGCAAAAATAACTGTCGACGGAGATGATTATCCCTCCAATGACAGCGTGTTATTCGAATTCAGCATATTCGATTGTTTCCACCAGACATTACCGCTTACTGAAGGTTTTAACGATACTATTCTTCCCTACTGCTGGGATACTGCTACGGTTACAGGCTTTGACGGACTGTTAAGTTTTGTTCCGGCAGGTTCACATCCCGACAGCCTGCCCGCCGAGGGAACCGGGATGGTTGAATTTAATTCTTTTACTGCTTCCGTCGGGTCGGAAGCCAGGTTACGTACACCCGGAATTACAACGATTTCGATGGAAGACATCCATGTGAATTTTAAATGGCTGCACGATTCAAATTATGCAGCCAATGCGGATAAAGTGGTAATACAATACTCACTCAATGATACCAACTGGACCGATGTTCAGGAAGTGCTGCGACACGACCTAACTGTGAATGGCTGGAAGGATTATTCAATACCTCTTCCCATAGATGTGGAAGAGAATGAACTGCTCTTTATCGGTTTCCTGTTCCATTCCGAAAAAGGTAATAACTGTCATCTGGATAGCGTAAATATTACCGGTGTTATTAACGGTCCGTATCCTGATTTCATCGCCGATACAACCTATGCCTTTGTTACTGATACCATTACCTTCACCGATGCTTCCCTGAACGGACCTTTTTCGACCTGGGAATGGGATTTTGGTTACGGAGCCGAACCTCAGACTATAACCGGCGAAGGCCCGCATAAGGTTGTTTATACTTCTCCGGGCAAAAAGACCGTAAGTCTGCTGGTCGACGGGCTGTACTCCAGGACAAAAATAAATTACCTCACCATCAGTCCTCTTGACTTTATTGTTCCCAGCGGTTTATTTGCTTTCATAGATAATGAAAGGAATATTAATCTGATCTGGAATATGACCTATTTCTACGATGGATTTGAATCAGGCGATTTTTCTCTTTGGGATGAGGTTATAGATGGTCCGGGAACACCCGGAGATGGAGGTTATGCACACTGGTTTGTTCAGACCGATTCGCTCCAGTATATTTATGAAGGAGAGTGGAGTACTTTGGTCAATTGGGGGTATAATATCAATTCGTGGATAATTACTCCCGAAGTATCTGTTACAGATACAACCCTGTTAAGTTTTATATGGAGCAGTAGTTACTACTGGCATGTTTATCCCAATGACAACGGCGATTTGTTTGTAAAAGTTTCTGATGATGATGGCACTTCATGGACAACACTATGGACATTCGGAGACATAGGACTATGGGATGAATGGAGCTGGTATCAGACGGTGATCGATCTGTCCGGATTCTCCGGTGAAACTATAAAAATAGCATTTAACCTTGTGGCAAACGACAATGGCGATGTGGCCATGGACGATGTACTGATCCTCAGGAATGCAAATAAAAAATACATAGGCACAGTACCTTTGGGAGAGCCGCTTTCAACAGACAATACTTCAAAATCCATCGTCAGGAATATAACGAAGAACATGCCGAAAGGAGCTCCCCTGACACCAAAAGGAACATTTGAGTCTTACAGCCTCTTCAGGAACGGATCAGAAATTTCAGAATTAACGGAAAATAGCTATCAGGATACAGGTTTAAAACCCGGTACCTATACTTATTATGTAATAGCCAACTATATAAATCCAGTTGGCTCTTCGCTTCCGTCGAACGAGGTGAGTATTACCCTGAACCCGGATATCACAGAACCTGAAATCTCCGACGCCCCGGTAAAACTGTATCCGAATCCTTCAAAAGGGATATTTACCGTTTCAGCCGATAGGGAGTACAGGGTTTATATAATGAATATAAATGGTGCTGTGATGGATGAGATCATTGTGCATACCAATACCCGTGCCATTGATATGAGGGGATATGAAGCAGGTTTATATATACTGCGGTTCAGCTCGGATGATACTACATTTGTCAGGAAAGTTGTTATCAAACCCTGACAGGGTATCATAACCCTGACAGGGTATTCATATACATTCTGATATTTTCAACGACCTTATCAATAAGCAACGTACGGGCTTCTTTGCTGGCCCAAGCAATGTGAGGTGTTATTAACAGTTTGTCACGATTCCTGATCTGTAATAACGGATTGTTGTCTTCTATCGGTTCGTGAGTAAGAACATCAAGTGCTGCCCCGGCTATGTATTTTTCATCGAGTGCCCGGGCAAGATCAGCTTCATTGACTATTCCACCTCTCCCCAGGTTGAGCAGATAGGCTGAGGATTTCATCATACGGATCCGCCGAAGATCGATAAGATCTTTTGTCCGTTCATTTAAAGGACAATGGATCGATACCACACCAGAAATCCCAAGCAGTTCCGGCAGATCCTTATGCTCATAACCGGCATGTAAATTCCTGCCTGAAGTCGAATAATATATAACCTTCGATCCAAAAGCGGTTGCCAGTTCTGCGACACGCCTGCCGATAACTCCCATCCCGATAATTCCGAATACTTTACCCCTGAGTTCCCAAAATTCTTTTCCATGGTGCGTAAATATGGGACTGCGTGAATATTCGCCCGATTTAACGTAATTATCGTAATAAGCACTGCCGTTTATTAAGTAAAATAGCATTGAAAATGCGGCCTGCGCAACCGATTCGGTTGAATAGCCCGCTACATTTTTAACCTGAATTCCTTTTTGGGCTGCATAATCACGATCGACATTGTTCATTCCCGTGGCAGCTATACATACCAATTTTATTGAAGGACAAGCCTCCATGACTTCACGATCGATACTAACCTTATTTGTGATTATAATGTTACTGTTGCCAATCCGTTGGATACGTTGCGAAGGTTTTGTATAATCATACTGCCTGAAGTGTCCCAGTTCTTCCAAAGCGGATAAATTCCCGACTTTACCCACCGTAGCGGCATCGAGGAAAACAATATCCGGCTTACTTATCATGGGGTCATTCAAATTTGATCTCAACCTGGTTCCGCAGCAGATCGTCCATTTCTTCTCTTCTGCGAATAAGTAAATCTTTACTCTTATAAATTAACACTTCGGCGGGACGGAATCTCGAATTGTAATTCGATGCCATGGCAAAACAATATGCACCTGCATTATAGAAAGCCAGAATATCCCCTTCGCTGATCTCATTTATTTTCCGGTTCCAGCCAAACGTATCGGTCTCGCAAATGTACCCTACCACCGTATAAATACGTGTTTTAGCTTTGGGCTTCGAAACGTTGATAATATGATGATAGGCATCATAAAACATAGGACGTATCAGGTGATTCAATCCCGTATCGACACCGGCGAATACAGTTGCCGTTGTCTGTTTGATAACATTAACCCTGGCAAAAAAGAAACCTGCCTCACTCACCAGGAATTTACCGGGTTCAAACATCAGCATAAGGTTCCGGCCGTACTCGATGCAAAAATCCTTGAACAGGTTTCCAAGCCGTTCACCCAGGTCGTCGATATCGGTAGAAATATCATCCGTTTTATAGGGCACCTTAAAACCGCTGCCGAAGTCGATATATTGCAGATCGGGAAAATTTCTTGCCACATCAAGGAGAATTTCAGCGCCCTTCAAAAAGACTTCCATATCGAGGATGTCCGAGCCGGTATGCATATGAACACCTTCGACCTTCATATTATTGGTTTCAATAATCCTGAGAAGATGAGGTAACTGATAGTAGGAAATACCGAATTTGGAATCGATATGGCCTGTCGAGATTTTGGTATTTCCTCCGCCCATTATATGCGGATTAATGCGCACGCACACGGGTATTTTGTTGCCATGCTTATGCCCGAACTGTTCCAGCATTGATAAATTATCAATGTTCACATGAACACCATGCTTCACAGCCCTTTCAATTTCATCGATCGAGACACAATTAGGTGTATAAATAATTTTTTTAGGTTGAAATCCTGCTTTGAGCCCCAGTTCTACCTCCTGGATGGAAACTGCATCCAGTCCGGAATCAAGCATCTGAAAAAATTTTAGGACATTTATATTAGTCAGTGCTTTACAGGCGTAATTCAACCGAAGATCAATGTCTTTGAATGCATGCAGGAGTCTTTTATACTGACTCTCCATTTTTTGAGTATCGTACACATACAGGGGCGACCCGTATTTTTCGACCAGCTGAAGTATATCAATACCCTCAATTACATAGCGATCGTTTACTAATTCCATGGTTAATGATCTAATGATACATTCCAAAGATACAAGAAAAGAAAAAATCCTCAATCTTTTGCTGTAAAGCTCCGATTGAGGATTATATGAGGATGTGTTTCAGGTGACTATCTTTTTTTTGTCGGTTTATAACCCTGTTGCTTGGCCAGAGCCTCCATGCGTTGCTGGAACTTTGATTTCTTTTTCGGTTTGCCTTTCTTCGATTCCAGTTTATTTAGCAACTCTTCCTCATCAACAAATTGCTTGAAAAGTAAATTCTGAGCGATGGTGATAATATTTGCCAGGAAATAATAGTAGGTAAGTCCGGCTGAAAATTTATTAAGAATAAACATGAACATTACCGGCATAATATACATCATCGATTGCATGCCCGGCATTTGCTGACTGCTTGCATTCGTCTGGTTGTTGAACTTCATGCTGATAATTGTCGAAACCGTCATCAGAAGGGTAAACAAACTTAAATGATTTCCAAAAGTATTGGTAATAAAAGGAATGTAGGTATGCCATTCGAGAATGGAATCATAGGTTGAAAGATCTTTTGCCCACAAAAAGCCTTGCTGCCTCAACTCAATGGATGTCGGGAAAAACCGGAACATGGCAAAGAGGATAGGCATTTGCAGGAGCATAGGCAAACAACCTCCCAACGGACTTACCCCCACTTTCTTATAAAGCGCCATGGTAGCCTGCTGACGCTCCATAGCTTTTTCCTTAGGTATCTTCTTGTTTATTTCATCGATCTGAGGTTTGAGCACCTTCATTTTTGCGGTCGACATATACGACTTGAAAGTAAGGGGTAAAAGGAATATCTTAATTATAAGTGTCATCAGCAGAATGATGATCCCATAATTTGAAATGTATTTGTTCAGAAAATCGAAGAGATTAATGATAACGATCTGGTTTATCCATTTAATTATACCTTTACCAACCGTGACAAGATCGTACAATTGTTTCTCGCCGTAATGTTGCTTTAGTAATTTATATTTATTAGGCCCAAAGAAGAAAGCCAGACCAACCTTATTATTTCCGTTATTTTCAAAAGGTAATCCGATGGTCGATTCAAATTCCTTAAGATATTTACTGTTTTTTGATTTTAGCTCACTCTGCATCACAGCATCAAGGAATGCATCATCAGCAATGAGAACAGACGAAAAAAACTGATCTTTATAAGCAATCCATTCCAGGCGGGTTATAATATTCTCCGACTGGATCTTTTTCTTGGTTCGTGAATTAAAAAAGTCGACATCGTCATCCAGAGGCTTAAAATACAGGGTTGTATAAAGCATTTCGTTATCCCTGCCACGTTCCTGTTGCGGTGAATTGATCATCCAGTTAAGATCGATAACTCCGGTACGCTGGGTACTGATATTATTCATCCCGACGAATACAATTTCCATATTCATCAGGTAGCGGCCCGGAGAAAGACTATACCGGTATTCTATATAGTTATTTTCTCCCTGATTGTAACGCAGGGTAATAGTTTTCGGGTCCTGCTCCACAATAATATTATCGTTGCTGGTCAGAGCCTTGAAATATAAATTATTTGTATTAACAGGCCGGTTATTCATAAAATATTGCAGTCCAAATGCACTCGAATCCTCATCGAAGAGACGCACCGGGACCGAATCGTAACGTATATATTTTTTTAACTCCACAGACACAGGCCGGCCTCCTTTTTCCGATAACGTAACACGGATCAGATCATTTTCAAGAACAATGTCCCTGTAATTAACCGTATCTTGCTGTCCGGTAATTCCGGTAACGTGTTCGGCGGCAGAATCAGTCCGGGCGGTTTGATTTGATTGTTCCTTGAGTAATTGTAATTCTGCTTCGCGCTTTTCTATTTCCTGCGCCAGCGAAATGGAATCGTTAGTTCTTTTCCGTTTCTCTAATTCTTCAGCAGAAGGTTTATTGATTATTCCCCAGACAATGAAAATAGCTGCGATAATAACAATGCCAATAATTGAATTTCTATCCATCCTGTAATGATACTAAAAATATATTATGCAATGGTAGCTTTTATAAAATCAACAAAAAGCGGATGCGGTTCCAGAACCGTGCTTCTGTATTCCGGATGAAACTGAACGCCGACAAACCATTTGTGTGCAGGGATCTCCATGATTTCAACCAGGTTCGTATCAGGATTAATCCCAACTGCCTTCATGCCTGCGTCTTCAAAATCTTTTAAATATTTATCGTTAAATTCATAGCGATGCCGGTGACGCTCTTCGATGCACTCTTTATTATAAGCCTTGTAAACCCTCGACTCCTTTTTTATTACACAAGGATAGGCACCAAGCCTCATGGTTCCGCCCTTCTCCGTAATTCCTTTTTGTTCTTCCATTAAATCGATCACCGGATAAGGTGTTTTGCTATGCATTTCGGTGGAATGGGCTTTCTCAAATCCGAGTACATTGCGAGCAAATTCTACCACAGCACATTGTAAACCCAGGCATACTCCAAAGAACGGTATATTGTTTTCACGGGCATATCGAGCTGCCAGTATCTTACCGTCAATACCCCTGTCGCCAAAACCGGGAGCAACAAGTATTCCCTGAACATCGGACAAGGATTCGATCAGGTTGCTTTCATCCAGTTCCTCCGAATGAATATACTTAACATCAACTTCACACTCGTTCACTGCACCTGCATGAATAAATGCCTCGTTGATAGATTTATAGGAATCGGCCAGTTCAACATATTTACCCACCAATGCAACACGAACATGGTATTTCGGGTTCTTTAACCTCTTAAGGAATTTTTTCCAGGGTTCCAGGTTGGGAGTTTCTGATGGCAAATTCCCCATTTTACGCAGGACCGTTACGTCCAGCTTTTCTTTTTGCATCAGGATAGGCACTTCATAAATAGTAGATACATCGATTGATTGTATAACCGATTCGTAATCCACATTACAGAAAAGAGCTACTTTGCGGCGAAGATCATCGGTCAGATCGTGTTCGGTGCGCAACACAAGTATATCGGGCTGGATTCCGTTTTCGAGAAGTTCTTTAACCGAGTGCTGGGTAGGTTTTGTCTTCAACTCGCCCGAGGCGGCCAGATAGGGAACAAGCGTGAGATGTATGTACAACACATTTGTGGGTCCGAGTTCCCACTTTAACTGACGCACGGCTTCGATATAGGGCAGAGATTCAATATCGCCTACAGTACCACCGATTTCGGTGATTACCATATCGAGCCGTTGTTTGGAACCTAACAAAAGTATCCGTCGTTTTATTTCATCCGTAATATGTGGTATTACCTGAACAGTTTTACCTAAATAGTCGCCACGGCGTTCTTTATTTATTACCGCCTGGTATATGCGACCTGTAGTAACATTATTCGCCTGTGAAGTAAGCACATTAAGGAATCTTTCATAATGTCCCAGATCGAGATCTGTTTCCGCACCATCATGAGTAACATAGCACTCACCATGTTCATAGGGATTAAGTGTTCCCGGATCGACATTAATATAGGGATCAAGTTTTTGGATCGTAACTCTGAAACCGCGGGATTGTAAAAGTTTGGCTAACGATGCAGAAATAATTCCTTTGCCTAGCGAGGAAGTAACACCACCTGTAACGAAGATATATTTGGTATTCGACAAAATTGAAACTCTTTTTAGTTTGCGCAAAAGTAATAATTAACCCGGAAAATCGGGGTAACAAAAGAATGAATTCTTGGAAAAACAAAATTATCTCTGTGCTTTCCCAATGTTTATGAGGAAAATCAAATCTACCAGGTAGTTTTTTAGCCTGTAGTAAAATTAATCGATGAGTCTATTTATATTTCAGATCATGCTGAGTTCCTGTTGTTTTTTACAGGAAATTGAAATCGGAGTTGTTCTTCCTGTTAATCCCCGGGTCTGGCACCCGAGTTTATTAATATTACGCCTCGCCAAGGTTTTTGCATGGTTTTGTTATATATCAATGGACGATAATAAGAATGAATGAACCGAATAATCAACCTATATCAAAGTTAATCTTCATATTCATCCAGCATTTTTATTTTTCCCTTCAACTGTTCGATCTTGCTCTTAGCCGACTCTATTTTACGGTTCACGTCACTGATCATCGATTCTGCATTTTCCGAATCGGCAAAGAAACCGATATTATTTTCCCAGAGCGTTATATCACTTTCCATCTGTTTCAGCTTATTGAACAGCTTGTCCCGTTCCATTCGCAAGCGTTGCTGAGAATTTGGCTTACTGACGATATTTTCAATCCGGCTTCGAAATTTGAGCAATGCCTTTTTGTTTTCGTCGAGTTTGAGCTGGTCAAATTTGTAATTAATGGCTTTTCGATAACGATCCTGTATTTCATTCTTATTCTTCAGGGGTACAAATCCAATTTCCGACCACTGGCGTTGTAACTCTTTTAACGATTTCAGG
>CAYUAV010000125.1:0-8720 GCA_964442665.1 uncultured Bacteroidales bacterium | reverse complement strand
ATCTTTACCGGCAATACATGTATGGATTAAAAGATTATGTAAAAGAAAATATGGAAGATAAAAGTTTTCCTTTTACATTTATACAAAAACCTGAGACATGAAAAAACTGTGTTTACTTATTCTTGTTTCCGTTTCCTTTCTGATCGTATTAAGTTGTAACCATTTAGTATTTCGGAGTAAAAGCTCCTCTTATATAATACCCAGGGAAAATGGAAGGATTATTATGGCATACAAGGCTTTCGGGGATTTTCTGGATTCCGATAAAAGCTGGGAAAGTTATAAAAGGATCCTGCTCGATGCCTATCCCGAAATGCAGGAGGTTCATAATACACAAATACGGTGGGGTACGATCGATTCGGTAAAATTCCGGGAAGAAGTAACAACATACCAAAAGGAAGACTGGGAACAATATTTTACCCGATACAATGAAAAATCGTTGAACATTTTGTATGACTCGGTTATCGGGAATGCCCATAAAGTCCTCGCACCGGTCACTAACAAACCGGTCGATCTGTGCTTATACCTGCCTTATGGCGGCTGTTTTATTGTTCCTGAAGAAGAAAAGAGTACCATCTTTATTTCGTTGCTCATCGATACGGCCGATGCCAAAAAGATCATGGCGCACGAGTATGCCCATAATCTGCATTTCCAGCGACGACCCGAAGAACCCATGACCCTGAAAAGCGAATTGGTATCGGAAGGAATGGCAGTGTACCTGACCACTTTAATTGATAAAGATTTTACACTATACAACGCCATACCTTTTATGCCCGATTCTTCCGTAGCCTGGTGTTTTAGAAATGAAGAAGCTATTAAGGATTCCATCCGGCTTGAGCTGAACGATACCACCATGCGGTATATGTTTCGCTATATTGCCGATGGATCTATTGCCAGACCGCCGGTTGGGTTTGTTCAGAAAACGGCCTATTTTGCAGGTTACCGGGTAATAGAGGCTTGCGTGGAAAGAGGAATGAAACCGGAAGAGATCTGTGCACTCAGTTCAGATCAGGTTATTAAGGCAAGCGGATATTTTAAACAGGCAGAATGATGAAAGTAACAGGTATATTAGCTCTGGCGTTTTTAGTACTTACTTGTTCACAAAACAATGTAAATTTGCTGACTGAATCTGATAAGGATCTTATTAAAAAAGAAATCAGAAAAGAAATTGACTCATTGATCGCCGGTTGCGAAATGCTGGACATGGAAAAAGCATTCGCTGTTTTTTCAGATGATCCCGGATTTTATATGATAGCTGCCGATGGTTGTTCCTATGATTATCATGCGTTTATCACTAATAACAGGAATTATTTTAAATCTTGTTTGGCATTTCAACGGAATACTGATAAACTCGGCATAAAAGTTCTTTCTGCTGATCATGTGGTCGTATCATGAGTCTACAGTGTTGTGGCAACCCTGAAAGACGGTGATAAGGATGTTTTTAATCATGCGGGAGCAACATTTGTATTTCAGAGAACCGGGGATAACTGGAAAGTGATTAACTACCATGAATCATCTCTCCCTCCAAGGAGGGTAAACAGGTTATAATGCTGAGGTCATCGATTTATTGATGTGCTCAGTAACAATCATTCTAGGAAATACCTGATACTGCATTCAATTTTTAACTTCCTATTTCTTTTAACCTGATTATTCCTGACACAATTTGAGACAATATTCACTGCTGAATTCTGAATACCAAAAAATCTGATTTCAATCCCGGCTAAAAAGGCCAGCCGTCATCCACATTCTTAATCGAGCTTTCATCAATAACATTCAGATGGACCATTTTCCATTCTCCATTTATTTTTTCAAGTGCAGCATTGGCTTTGGCCTCAACGGTATCTTCCGTATCGTATAAATGGAGGTCAAAATCGGCAAAAGCGCCGTTCCCGTTAACATGAACATTAATATTATCCCTTACCACATTGGTCGTTTTATTAAAACCATATTCCCTCGGCTGCCTGTATGCAGCATCTATCTTATCCCATCCTCTGTCTAAAGAGCAGTTATACTTTGTGGCCCAGAAATGCACAATATAGGATTCATTTGCCCAGCATTTCTTTATCAATTCATAATCATGATTTTGCCGGGCTTCACCATCATTAATGATAACTTTTTTAACAGCTTCGATATCTTTCGGATTATCAACTTTTTTACAGGCATTGAGGGTCACTGCAGAAAGCAGGGTCAGGCAGATTCTTTTTGTTTTCATTTTATTGGTTTTAAAATACATAACAGGCTATAAATAACTTACTTATGATCAGATTATTTCAAATTTACAATATTATTCGACATGAGTCAATACTTTTCAGTTTTCCTGATATATTGTGTTACATATAAATTAGCATTAAAATAAAGTTCTTTTGCCCGGAAATAATTCGATGCGCTATCATTTAACTTATAAAATCTGCTGCATACTACAAACGGCTAAAAACTGCACGAATTAATAGTACTTGCAGTCTTTTTATTTAAAAAAGTTGTTGTTTGTTCATACAGCTGATTATTAATCAAAAAGATGCACCAAACATATCATCGGCGATATTCCTGTAACCCTGTTCCAAAATGCCGGCAACCGAGCGGTCGCGTGCCTTGCTTTCCTCATAGCATCCGTTGTCAAGAAAAGTATACGTACAGGTCTCCCATTCTTCATCGGGAATAATGTAACTGAAGTAGTCATTGACATTACCGAATACCATGGTATAAGGTCCGGGAAGCAGTGATTCGATAGTTTCACTAAAACCCGTAAGCGGCTCGCCCGGAACCATAGCGATCTGAGCAATACCCAGATCCAGGATGGCTATATAGGTAAAAGGATCGGGAAAGATACCGTTGTTCAAAATACATTTTCGAGTAGCAACACGAAGATCGATTGAGGCTGTATCGCTGGTTTCGTATCCCGAGAGCATATCATCGGCTATTTGTTCGCCAAATTCTTCGGCCATCAGGAACGTGCCTCCGTCGCGTCCGTAAAGCCAGTCGCTGTGTATGGGCGGAGGATTTATATCGCCAAAACTTCCGTTAAAGAAAACAGCCATACCCCCTTTTTCATTCCCGATCCGGTTGCGGAGATAATATACATAATCGGCTGATATCTTCCGGTTATCGGGCCCCAGTACTACAGGATGACAGGCGAAATTCAGCAGCGTGGCAACGGTGGCATGTGTAGTGTCCTGAAACTCGATGGTTGTGAATTTATTAGTTACAGGATTTTCGGGATAGCGGCGATTAATGGTACCGGCATCACTATAACCCGAATGGAATATTGCAGTGACATTCATATTGGCTGCCAGTGCATCAAGAACGGCATTTGCCGCCTTACGGCCAATCCTGTTCCGGTAGGAAATATTCGATAAACCGAGATTCAGCATTTCCGGTCCTGAATGCGTATGAATGGAATGGATAAATATATGGTCTTCACTGAGCCCGGTTTCTTTAACAATCTTTTGTCTGATCTTATCGGAATGGATTTTAAACATACCGATCAGATCCAGGCTTATCAGGGCGACAATTTCATCATCATCCATGATAACCAAACACCGTATTGTCAGCGGATCGTGAAGACCATCGGCCGTTCTCGGATCGTAACCATCGAGAACCGTTCCGTTAATTTCGTCAGGATTTATATCCGATAGGGCCACTCCGACACGGAGTCCTTCGCCTGACTTCAACGCGTTTTCTGCCGATGAATCGTCACAGAATTTTGAGCATGAAGTGAACAGAATTACAGAAGATAACGCCAGAGAAAACAGTATACACCAGAATTTGTGTAAAATCATGAGAAGGTCTCCTGAATAGAAAATCATGGCAAAAATAGGTAAACTGAAAAAGAATACCGAAGCAAATGCACAATATACTTCAGCTTTTTCGATATATAATTTTATCCGTATTTATCTGATATAGGGTACGTACAGTTAATTTTTGAATTCCCGATAAATTTTATTTAGATTCGTAACACATATCAATCGGCTATTAAGTATACAGAAATAGTAGTATTAATGGCCGAATCGTATATAATGACTGATTCCAACAAACCTGAAACCATATGAAAAACAAACTGACCATCGTGGGTCCCGAACCCGAAAAACAAACGGGGAGAAGAGAAAAATACAGCCTGAATATCGAAGCGTTGCTGTTAATGGCCAAATACAACAATATTTTCAGGAATCATTTGCTGAATGACCGGAAGAAGGCTATCGAAAATTGCGGAATTACTTTCAGTGAAAATGAAAAAATATTACTTACGGGTGTATCGGCAAAACAACTGTCACACCTTATCAAGACATTCCGGGTACCGGGAATTACCAAGAGATCGCTGCCAACCTGGAAAAAAGCTGCTGCCATACTCTTGTTGTTATCATCAACGAATTTTATAGGAGTCGATTCCACTAATAGTGCACAAGCTGCAAGGCCGATAATTAAAACGGAATATCGCTCTGGAATTCCGGTTTCTGCTACCCTGTTACAGGAAAAAAGAACTGTGGAAGGCAGGGTAACGGAAGAATATTCAGAGGAACCTTTACCGGGCGTGAATGTTCTTATCAAGGGTACCACCACCGGAACTGTAACGGATATCGATGGTAAGTTTTCAATCGATGTTTCAACACCTGATGATATACTTGTCTTTACTTATGTTGGATATATATCGCAGGAGTTCCCGGTTGAAAATATGACAGATATCGATATTGTACTGGTCCAGGATTTAGCCGACCTGGAGGAAATTCAGGTGATCAGTTACGGAATTACACCCGGGCGACGTGTGCTTAACAAGATCACATTCCGGTCGGCCCGCTATAAATGGAAAAGCAACAGGGAAGTCAGGAAACAGGAAAGAAAGCAGGAAGACTAAAACCGGAATGGTGTCATGGCCGATATTACCCTCATTAATCTGAATATGCTTTACGTCAAGTTCCTCGACGGAAGCATCGTACGACAAACACATATACCACCGGGAATAGTTGCCCTGGTAGCAGCTTTGGAGAAAAGCGGGATATCGGTCGACTTTCGCGATTACCAGCTGGTTGATAAGGAAGATCTGTTTGATGCGGGAACATTTCTCGATTTCATAGACAATCCCTGCAGGATCATCGGTATCAGCTGTATGGCAAATTTGTTACCATTTGTATTGCATGTATTACCTGCTGTTAAACAGAAATTTCCCCGGAGCATAATTGTGCTGGGAGGCGTCGGGAGTGCCGGTGTCGAAAACGAGATACTGAAACGATTTACGGAAGTGGATATCATTCACAGGGGTGAGGGCGATGTAAGCGCTCCGCTGTTAATCAGGGCACTGCTTGATCATGCTCCACTGGATATGGTTCCCTCCATTTCATACAGGAAGAACGGTTTCGTGCAGCATAATCCCAACACACCACGGATTCACAACCTGGATTCACTGCCCCTTCCTGCTTATGATCGTATCGACTTCAACCTTTACGACGGCCATAATATCCTGGGCAGCAGGGGATGTCCTTTTCCATGCACTTTCTGTTCCATCACACCCATATGGGGCTGGAAAGCATTTTCCCGGTCAAACCAAAGTATTCTTAATGAGATGCAAATGTTGCATTCTACCTATGGCGTTGAAGAATTTCTTTTCCAGGACGAATTCTTTATCAGCAGTCCTGACCGTATCACCGACTTTGCCCGATTGCTGCGGAAAACCGGGCTGAAAATAGAGTACAAAGCATTTGCCCGGATCGACATTATTACGAAAGAAGCTTTAAAGGCACTGGCAGCATCGGGATGTATCGAGCTAAGGTTTGGTATCGAATCGGGATCGGATAAAATTCTGCAGTTGACCCGCAAAGGCTTCAGCACTGAAATGGCGCTCGAAAAAATTGCCCTGGCAAAGAGGCATATTCCTTCGGTCGATGCATTCTATATCTGGGGATTTCCATTCGAAACCCATGACGATTTCAGGGAAACCCTGATGCAGATGATCGCCCTCCGGGGTATGGGTATCCGTTGTTTACCTTCATTACTCACTTATCTTCCGCAGACGGTACTATATAATAACCTTAAAGAATACGACAGGCTGGAGTTCTGTCCGTATGTGCTGCCGGAATACATGGTATCAGGCATCGAAAACCGGCTCTCGGTGAGGATTGAAATTGATCAGCAATATAAATCATTATTCGAATTTATTAAACTGCACAAAACTGTTTTCCCCGGTTTTTTTCATATCGACATTGAAAATAATATTAATCCGAAACTTGAACTGCTTGAAGAATTTGGTTTTTACAACCTGAAACAGGAGGCATGCGGTGCTCATTCACCTTCAAAAACACATTCGCCGGTTTCACATACGACCATACCCGAACAGGAGATTGAAATATAAGTAAATTTATCCCGATCGCTTCAGAACTTAATCATGGTTTGGGTTTCGATCCATATTGATTTTACCTGCGCCGGATTCTGCTTTGCTATGGAAACAAATTTTAATTAACTTGTAGCTGAATAATGATTGTCCGGGTGAAATTTACGGATTAACATTGCCCGGAACTTATAAAACTGTTTCGGTAAAAATACTCAGGTTATGATGTTAAAATCGGGGGATGTGGAACTCAGAGTTTTCAGGGAGTCCGATGCTTCCAGACTGGTTGAATTGGCAGATAACGAAAAGATCAGTGAGAACCTGCGCGATGCATTTCCTCATCCTTTTGCCCTGCAGGATGCGGAAAAATACATACATAAGTATATGAAACAGGAAGTACCTACCTCTTTTGCAATTGAATATAAAGGCGAATATGTCGGGAATATCGGACTTAAAGTAGGAGAGGATGTGCACAGAAAGACTGCAGAGATCGGGTATTTTATCGGAGAAACATACTGGAATAAGGGAATTGCTACTATCGCACTGCAACTGATAACCGATTACGGATTCAGGGAGCTCGATATCGTCCGTATTCACACGGGCATTTTTGAATTTAATATTGCCTCGCAGCGCGTATTGGAAAAATGCGGTTTCAATATCGACGGGATATTTAAAAAGTCGATTTTTAAAAAGGACAGGATATGGGATGAGATCCGGTATTCGAAAATAAATCCGGATTATTCAAAAGAAGATACGGGGGAAATAGCAAATCGCAAATAGCAAATCACAAAATATGATGTAATTAACCCTGCACAAATTAAATAAATAATCCTATGAAAACACTTGGTATACTTCTGATGGGTATTTTACTTTTACCTGCCTGTCACTCTGCCAGCGAGAAATACGCAGCAGCAACCGAATCAGTGGAAAGAGCAGAAATGACTCCTGTTATTGAAGAAATAATGCCGGAAGCCAATATGGACATTCCGGCGGTTCCGCAACCGGAAATAAAACGCCCCGATAAGATCATTAAAGAGGCTGAAATTAAATTCGAAGTTGACAACTATAAAAAAGCCAAAAAAGAGATCGACAGCCTGGTTTCCCGGTGGGGTGCCTATATTTCAAAAGAAGATGAACGATATTCGACAAGCCAGGTAACAAATACACTAATCATCAGGGTACTCAGCAAAAATTTCGAAAAACTGCTCGATGCCATTGGGAGTACCTCAAAAAAAATCGATTATAAAACCGTTAATTCTATCGATGTTACTGAGGAGTATGTCGATATGGAAGCCCGGCTGAAAACGAAACGAGAGGTTGAAAAACGGTACTATGAAATACTGGACAGGGCCAATACTATTGAAGATATTCTAAAAGTTGAAAATGAGATCCGTACCATCAGGGAAGAGATCGAAGCCACGGAAGGCCGGCTCAAATACCTCGGCGATCGCGTATCTTACAGCACTATTACGCTTACGCTTTATCAACAACTGGAATATAAGTACCGGCCCGAGAAGGAGACACGTTTTTTTACCCGCTTATACAGAGCCCTGGATAAAGGATGGAAGGGATTGTTAACTTTCGTTATTGCACTTATTCATATCTGGCCGCTGATAGTTGCCATAGGTATAGCCTGGATCCTGTTTGTCAGGTACAAAAAGCGAAGACGGACAAAAAGCACATCGAAAAAATAATTACAATGACCAGGCGATATAAAACGCTCTCTGTAGTTTCATATATACTATTTGGAATTTCATTCATAATACCGGCCTACAGCAGTAATTCCTGGTCATTTTGCTGCGGGGGCACAGAGGTATGGTTTGGATGGAAATGTGCCGCGGTTGTATTTGCCCTGATTTTTACACAAAATACGCTATTCGGTTTGCTACTTTCGCTGCCCAATATTGTAATGATTGTCAATCTGTTTATGCATAAACGAATTTCTCAGGCTTTTACGTTGGTTTTAACAGTCGTTGCTGTTTCCAGCTGTTCCTACTGGTGGATAATGTCCCTCGGCAACGGCGAAATCCGTCAGCTGCTTCCGGGCTATTGGCTATGGCTGGTAAGTATTACAGGGAATGGTGTTATCCTTTTTCTGAGTAAAAGGAAACACGGTTGATTTTTTATTTTGATATCCTTTATTGAATAGTTTTATGATTTTATTTTCTGATTGGTTTGAATAAAGGAGGATTGATGGTAACAAAAAGCTTTTATTCCAACTCATAATAATATTCATTGGGCGTTGCACCAAATCCATTTTTTCTATTTTGTTGATATATTGTTATTGATGGAGATTTGAAGTTAAAATGGATTAATTTGAAATGTTTATTGTCTGTTCCTTTCTTTTCCTTGATAAAAAGAAAGGAACCAAAGAAAAATCAAGGCTGATAAGAAATTTGGATAAATCTAA
>CAYUAV010000124.1:0-8782 GCA_964442665.1 uncultured Bacteroidales bacterium | reverse complement strand
GCATATAAAGCCGGAAGTAAGCGTAATACCGCGGGTAAGGGAATACAGTCCGGAAGATTATATCCATACCGAGCTTTCGGCTGATGAAACACCTGATCCGGAAAAATACACGTTGCTTTTAATTGAAGACAATCTTGAAATGCTTTTGTATCTTAGGG
This sequence comes from uncultured Bacteroidales bacterium, assembly GCA_964442665.1. Taxonomy (GTDB): domain Bacteria; phylum Bacteroidota; class Bacteroidia; order Bacteroidales; family UBA10428; genus UBA10428. The sequence continues at coordinate 8,624 of CAYUAV010000124.1, read as the reverse complement.
ATGAGTTACAATGTGAATATAATTTGTGTTGCGCGCGAAACGGAAAGCAGGCTTTGGAAAGGCTTCCCCAGGTGCCGGAAACAGACCTGGTGGTGTCCGATATTATGATGGATGTGATGGACGGGTATGAGTTTTATGAGGTATTTAAAAAGGACATAAAGTATGAGCATATACCGGTTCTCTTTTTAACGGCCAGAAACACACAGGCCGAGAAAATAAAGGCTTTGCGAAAAGGCGCGGTTGATTTTATACACAAACCATTTGACATAGAGGAATTAAAGGCCAAAATCCATTCCATTATAAATTTGACCGAGTCACAGTTTGAGAAAAGCAAGAAGGAATTAATAAAACATATAATCGCGTCATCGCGGAATGGTATTAATGAGGAGGTGTTCTCGGACCGGTTCGATGACCTGTGCGGGCACTATAATATTTCCTTACGGGAAAAAGAGATTATTCTCCTGCTTTTGGACGGTAAGCAGTATAAAGAGATTTCAAATGGATTGCACATCTCTGAAAATACCGTTAAAACCCATATAACCCACATCTATGAAAAGTGTAGTGTCCAAAACAAATTCGGGTTAATGAATATTTTTAAACCGGCTCCTTGAATCCCGTTTTTAACCAGTCACCTGAAATCATTGATAAAATCACCGGAAAAGGTAATTAATACACTGAAAATCTGTCTGTATATGTAAATCGGATTTGAACCCGTTTTCAGACTATTGGGTATAAGTGCCGGAAAATTTGAAAATAAAAAGTTTATGTTTTTATGAATGCACGGGGTAATGGTTATGAATTCCCCCGGGCAAAAGAAACCGAATGAGTTTTGGAGGAACTGGAATGAACAAATTTATGATTATGAATATTTTTTTATTGGCGGTTGTTCTGGGCACGTTGTGTACGTGCGCCCTGCCCGGCAGGAGCGGGGACGGTTCGGGAAGACCGTCCGCCGGGCAACTGGGTACAAAAGGTCAGGCCGCGGTCATGGAGGTCGGTTTGGTGACCGTAGCGCAGACGATCAAGAATCAGTGGCACACGGTGACGCTGAAGAACGTTTTTAAGAATCCTGTGGTGGTCATGGGTCCGGTATCATTTAATGATCCACTACTCGGCGAACAGTCGCCCTGTGTGGCCAGGGTGAGGAACATAACCTCGAATTCGTTTGAATTCCAAGTGGATGAATGGGATTACCTTGACGGCGTGCATGAAAAGGAAACCGTTGCTTATATGGTCGTCGAACAGGGACTGCATATGGTGAACGGTATGGCGAGACCGATTTTAACACGCAGTTTGTGCTCTGTTTCGGATACGTAAACCGGGGGAAAATCTATGTGGATGATGTGTGCCTGTACAAAGTAACCGATCCTTCCATGCTGGATAATTTCAGTCAAAGCTCCTCAGTCCTCAAGCTGAATCCTTATTGTGATGTCAGATGGCAAAACGTCTCCTGGGAGTGGCTGGGGTATGAGTGGGTGAAGACACTGACTTTTAACGAGGACACAGTGTTCATGCCTGAGGTACAGGGATACGCCGATATAATCATGGACAAGAGAAGGAATCCGGGCCTGGGGATCAGATCCTTGCACGCCCAGGGCATTACGGGAGCCGGTGTCAATATCGCCATTCTGGATCAAAATTTGTTTCAGGCCTATGATTACCATCCGGAATACCGGGATAAGATCGTGGCATATCACGACGTCGGTAGTAATGTACCTGTTGAAAAAAGCAGTTTTCATGGTCCGATTGTGACGAGTATTGCCGTGGGTGATACCATAGGCACGGCTCCCGGCGCTCATGTCTACTACGTTGCGGTGCCTGCCTGGTATGAGGATGCGGTGCAGAGGGCCAATCAGGAGGGCATCCTGGTTATCGACGGCGGGGACAATATTATCACCGAGCGGGGATGGTGTGATATTGAAGATCCGGACAATGTGGAGCTTTTTATCTGCGATGAGGAAAATCGTCTTCCCTCGTCGATAACGGCAAAGCGGATCATCTATGTTCCGGCGGGGAACAGAACGCTTGCGGCCGAGGATGATGATGAGGGCCGGACCAGATATAACAATTTCTACTTCCCCTGGACGGCCCCCAGCTGGGTGATTCCGTATGCAAGCGGCGTCCTGGCGCTCGGCTGGCAGGTAAATCCCGATTTGACGTATGAGAAGATAGTAGACCTGCTTTTCGCCTCGGCCTACATAAACCCCGGGGGAAATAAAATAATCAATCCGCAGGCGTTTATTCAGATGATCAGGGACAATATGTGATGGAGGATTTAACGAATTATAAAGATTTAACCGCGCCATGCGGAAGAGACTGTTTTAACTGCCCGTTTTACCTGTCAAGAGAAAACGAAAAAATGCAACATATTCTGGCGGTAAAATACGGAATGAAAAAAGAGGAAGTTTCGTGCGACGGATGCAGGGCAATTCAGGGGAAATGTAATTTTCTAAAGCATTTTGGTTTCAGCGAGCAATGTAAAATCTATAGTTGTTCAGAGCGGAATCAGGTTGAGTTTTGTTATGAATGTAACGATTTTCCTTGCGATCTGCTGCAGTCCCTGGCGGACAGGGCGGACGCGTTTCCGCATAATTTGAAAGTGTTCAATCTTTGCCTGATAAAAAGAATAGGCGTAAATGAATGGGTGGAGAAAAAGTCCAGACAAACGTTTGAAAGATATTATAAAGGAAAATTGGATTTATAGGATATCGGCGGATCATTTTCATCGTATCAATCCGCTGTTAAGACACCAGTCTTCAACCTTTTTATACTCTTCGCTTATTATCAGGTTTATGTGTTCTTTACCGGGGAAGATGCCGGCATTGATTTCATGTTTGTATCTTTGTACTGTCTTAATAATCAGCTCCTGCAGGTTTATATATGTGGGAACATGCTTGAATACCCTGTCATTAATTCCAAGTAAATCGGAGATTATCAGAACCTGTCCGTCACAGTATTTTCCCGCGCCGATGCCGATGGTGGGTACGCTGACATTGTCGGTTATTATTTTCGATATTTTTTCCGGTATTTTTTCTATTACCAGTAAGTCCATGCCGTTTTTTTCCAGGGCTTTGGCGCCTTCCATAAATTTAATCGCTTCCTGGAATACTTTTCCTTGGGCGATGATTCCTTTTTTTATTTTGTCCTGATCGTATTGCGGATTTAATCCTATGTGGCACATGACATTCATCTTGTTTTCTTTTAAGGCAAGCAGGATATTTTCCTTGATTCCTTCAAATTTGACGGCATCCGCGCCCGATTCAATTAATTTTTTCGCATTCTTAACCGCATCAACCGCCGTCTCATGGGTTTTATACGGCAGATCCACAACCAGGAAGATGGTTTTTAAGGCCCGGCTGACCGCTCTGGTGTGATGGACCATGTCATCCATGGTAACTTCGGTTTCATCCTTGTAGCCTAAAATATTGGTCCCCACACTGTCACCCAGAATAATCATGTCAATCCCGGCTTTCTCCAGGATCAGAGTAGTGGGGTAATCATACGACGTTAATGCCGTTATTTTTTGGTTGTTTTTCTTTTTATTTCGAAGATATTCCAATGTTTTTTTCATAAGATAATTACCAATCAATGCGCCTTTGTGATTTTATATTACCAGATTATCATGGAATCACATTTAAAAAAATGTTAATATGTATATTATATTGATAATTCCCTGAAGTTATGAAATACGCGTATTGTGCTGTTGTTATCTTTACCCTTTTTTTTCTCTGTAATTGCGGTGATTCCGCTCAACAGAAACAATCTCCCCTGGTCCGGAACGGTATGTTGGATTTGTGTAATTGGGATTTTAAAAAAGACGGACCGGTTGAGCTGAAAGGGGAATGGAAATTCAAATGGATGGAGGATAATCCGGAATACATATCGCCTGAGTATAATGATCTTGCTTGGGATACATTCCCCGTACCCGGTAAGTGGAAAAAAAAGTTGAATGCTGAAATCGGTTACGGCTGGCTGCGCGTGGAAATAAAACTAAAGGCTATGCAGGAACTTGGATTATACTTATGGTCAAGTGAAACGGCCTGCTTAATTTTTGCAAACGGCGCGGAATTAATAAGAAGCGGTGAGCCCGGTACAAGCAGAGAATCAACCATAGTAAAACAAACACCGGTGATAAAATCATTACCATCCGCGGAAAGATTGGTTCTGGCCTGGAAAGTGGCGAATTTCCATGATTCAAGCGGCGGGGGGCCGGTGTACGCGCCACAAATCGGTGTCTACCCAAAGCTGGTCCGGAATTTGTGGAATAAGGATTTCTTTAATACTCTTTTTCTCGGTATTATTCTGATAATGGGGCTTTACCATATACTGCTCTGGATAGGAAGGAGGGAGGATAAAAGCAGTCTATTATTTGCGCTTTTTTGTTTGGATATATTCATACGCGCGCTGGCTACAACCAATATTTTGCAGAGAGTAATACCCGATGTGAGTATTTATTCAATTAAGCTAAAGATAGAATACGTTACCACCTCTTTGGGTTGGGTGTTTTTTATCTCATTTCTTTGCAAAGTGTTTCCAAAAGAATATTCAAATATAGTATTGAGAGTTTTTCAGGTTTCAGGATTTGTGATCTCGTTATTTATTCTATGTACTCCGGTGTGGATTTTCACTAATATTCTATCATATTTGCTTATTATTTTAATAATTGTTTGTATTTGGATATGTTTTAGCATAATACTTGCTTTAAAGAATAAACAAAGTGAAGCCGGGATCGTATTGACCGGTTTTATCCTCCTTTTTGTTACGGTCATTAATGATGTTATTCATGCTGAATTTGTCATTCCCACAGCATATATTACGCAAATAGGCCTTGTTCTATTTATTTTATGCATGTCCTCGGTACTTTCCTTGCGCTTTGCCAGGGCGTATAAAACCGCTGATCACCTTTCCAGACATCTGCAGGAGGAGGTAGAGGAGCAAACAAGAATAATTGAAAAAAAGAATGAAGAGAAAACCAATTATTTTATAAACCTGGCGCATGAAACCAAAACACCGCTAACCCTTATCGCCAACTATCTGAACAAATATATGGGCAGAAGGGGAGTAGATACGGATTTAACAATAATTAAGAATAATGTTGATAAGCTTAAAAACAACATGGTGAATTTTCTTGATTTTGAAAAACTGGAAAAAGGGCAGGAGTTTTATAATCATGAGCTTATCACCGATATGTCGGCGGCGATGCTGAACTCGGTTAAGCTGTTTAAAGAACTGGCCGGGCTGAAACAAATCGATATTATAAGTGATATAAAGGAAAACATAACAGTTGAGGCGGACCCGGCGGCTGTTGATCGCGTTATCAACAACCTGCTTGATAATGCGATCAAGTACACTCCAAAGGGAGGGCGGCTTCATGTTAAGCTGGAAGAAGAAAAGGGAAGCCTTGAATTATCGATTCGGGATAACGGGATTGGAATTCCGGACGATCAGTTGGAACATATTTTTAAACCATACCACCAGATATCCCACAGTAAACGGAACATACAGGGAATAGGTATGGGACTGAATATTGTGAAGAAGATCGTTAATCACTTGGGCGGGGAAATAGAGGTGCAAAGCACGGTAGGTAAGGGGTCCCGCTTTGCGATACGGTTAAAGAAACATGAAATACAAAAAGGGGATATGGTAAGCGTATCAAATCCAATAACCGAATTTATCGGAACAACAATGGAAATAAGTGGAGAATCCCGCGAGACGAATAATGGAGAGAAGAAATATACTCTGCTTGTTGTTGAGGATAATCCCGACATGCTTGCTTATTTATACGACGCACTGGGTGATGAATATAATGTTTACCGCGCCAAAGACGGAAGACAGGCTTTGGAAAAGCTTGATACAACAGCCGGTGTGCATCTTATTATTTCCGATATTATGATGGATGTAATGGACGGGTACGAGTTCTATGAAGAACTGGAAAATGATAATAGGTACGATCATATTCCGGTTATTTTTTTAACCGCTAAAAATACGCAACAGGAAAAAATAACTGCCCTGAAAAAAGGCGTGGTTGATTTTGTTCATAAACCCTTTGATATCGAAGAATTAAAGGCTAAAATAAACTCCATAATCAACCTAACAATATCTCAGTTCGAAAAAAGCAAGCGTGAGTTAATCAAACATATTCTCCAAACCTCAAAAAGCCGAAAAAAAGAAAATGATGTTTCATACGATTTTGATAAAAAACTGAAACAATACGGTATTTCCGAAAAAGAAAAAGATATCATTTTACTACTGGTACAGGGTAAACAGTATAAAGATGTGGCGGATGAGCTGCACATCACTGAAAATACCGTAAAATCCCACATAAGCCGTATTTACAGAAAGTGCGGTGTGCAGAACAAGATTGAGTTGATAAACATATTCAGACCCACCCTGTAATGTCATAAAATACGGTTTCCCATCTGGAATCACCCGAAAGGGCGTCAAAATTCACCCGAAGAGGTGATTGATATTTTTTAAGGCTGTGTGTATGTTTTTTTGAAATAAAAAAAGAACACATAAGGTTAAGGGAATAAAAAAAATCATGCAAGGAAAGAGAAATTGAGAATAAGATTAAGAAAAACTACAAAAAATGATCTTGCATTTGTTATTGACGCGGAGAAAAATAAGGAAAACAGCCCTTATATTGCGCAATGGAAATTAAACGAGCACGAAAATGCGTTAAAGGACCCCGATATTCTACATTTGATTATAGAATTGTCCTTGAATAATGAAAAAGTCGGTTTTATTATATTGGCGGGATTAAAGAATAAAAATAAATCGTTAGAGCTTATGCGTATTGTAATTACTGAGAAAAACAGTGGATACGGCAGTGAAGCGATTGAAGAAATAAAGAAATACGCCTTTAAAGAATTAAAGTTCCATAGAATATGGCTTGACGTCAAGGAATTTAATACCAGGGCGAAGAATGTTTATATAAAATGCGGATTTAAAATTGAAGGTTTATTGCGTGAATGTATATTTGTTGACGGTCATTATGAATCGTTATACCTGCTTTCCATCCTTGAGAATGAGTATTGCGTATGATAATAAACCTTTTAATATTTTTTTTCATCGGGTGCTTTTTACTTTTATTGTTAACCTTCATTGTATATAAAACCAGAGCTGTTCATAAAACACGTGATTCAACCGGGCAATTGAAAACCAAACAATCAATAACCGGTTTATTAATAATGTTCGCGGTTGCTGCTTTGATTATTTTATTCTTTGTACTTTTTGGTATCTTTTCATTTCAGATAAACTGCGGATTTCCGGAAAAAGTATTATGGATAGGCGTTTTAATGTCGGCGCTTGTATTATTTGATTCATTTTTTGTTGACTTATTGCTGATCGGTAAAATCAGGCCGTCATTTCTCAATATTCCTTCTGAAACAACCATAGACACAATGAAAGAGCATGTTAAAAAAACATTTACCGTCGGATTGATTTTCATTATTCCTATAGTCGTAATTAGTGCCGGAATAGTGCAGTTTATTATAGGGTAACAATTGTGTGCGCGATATAGCGTTTAATTTATAAGAGACCTGATAAGACCGAAAACTCAATAAAATACGGGGGAATATAAGATTATGAAGTTAAAGGGAGAAACAGCCATTATTACGGGGTCGACAAGCGGGATTGGGAAAAAACTCGCCGAAATCTTGCTGAAAGAAGGGTGTAAAGTCAGCATCTGCTCCAGGAACCGGGATAAAGTGAATGCAACAGTCACTGAATTTCAAAAATTGTACGGTGATTCCGTCATCGGAGCGGCATGTGATGTCTCCCGATTCGGGGAGCTAAAAAAACTTGCGGAAAAGACCATAGCTCATTTCGGCTCAATTCGGATTTTAATCGCCAATGCCGCCGTCTTCCCAATATACGGTCCCTTTAAATGTTTATCGGAAGAACAGCTCGATTCGGTTACACGTGCGGCAATTGATATAAATTTAATCGGAACAATTAATTCCATCGGCGCCGTATTACCCTGGATGCAGAAACAGCATTATGGACGGATCATAACTCTTTCCGGCGGAGGAGCCGACGGGAAAGTGCCCTATGCAACTTTGTATGCCGCTACAAAGGGTGGAATATCCGCTTTTTCCAAATGCCTGGCCGAGGAGCTGAAAAAAGATAATAAAGCGGACATTACACTCAACATTTTTCAACCAGGCATGGTAAAAACCAACCTTGATAAAGAAGCGATTTTCGTGGCCGGATGGAAGGATGAGAAAACCTTTCGCCTGGAACGGGAAAGACTTTATAATTTAGTTTATACCGATATTGGGAAATGTTGTAGAAAAGTAATTCCCTATATCATCCCCGGGTGTAAGGCAAATGGGAAGGTCTTTTTAGGGTTTTCGTTTTTAAAGATGATCCCGAAATTACCGAAAATCCAAAAGGCTATGAAAGAGTTATGACGGTTCAATTTTCCGGATGGGATATTAATACCGGGAGATATTTTCCACACATAAATATATTAGTGAATCATCGATACACGGCAATCCGGTCCCGACCTCGTTTTAAGCCGTTTCCACCGCACTTTGGGCATTTGTTTTTTTTAAACTCCGTTACCTTATCGGATTCGAATCCGCAGCCAAGACATCGTATCTTTTTTGCACTGTACATTG
>CAYUAV010000123.1:0-8793 GCA_964442665.1 uncultured Bacteroidales bacterium | reverse complement strand
GAAATATTGGCCCCCTGTTTCAAGAATTGATGACGCTTTTGGAGATCGCAATTTGGTATGTACCTGTGAGCCAATTTATACATATCAGAAATAATTTTTATTTTTTTTTACTTTCGGAGGGTTACTTTTAGGTAAAATCAGGAATAAACAGATTGAAACCGGTTATTAAATACTCGGATAAAGAATTGTTAGAGGGTATGATAAAGGCTGATCCTCAGGTATTGAAATTAATATATGCCGAGAATTTTCCCAGTATCCGGCAATATGTTCTTTTAAACAGAGGTAATGAAGATGATGCTAAAGATATTTTCCAGGATTCAATGATACTACTTTACAGGAAAATAAAAGAACCAGAATTTACACTAACAAGTTCTTTGGGTACTTTTCTCTATTCAATTTGCAGGTTTGTCTGGCTTAAAGAGCTAAGCAGCAGAAAAGTACATGCAATATTAGAGGACGAGGATAAAAATGAAAGACTGATTTCGGATGAAAAGGGAATTATTGAATTACTCGAGCGGAACGAACGCTTGGGGCTATACAGAGAGAAATTTGAAGAATTAAGTGATGATTGTAAGCGTGTTTTGAAAATGTTTCTGAATAAAATTCCCATAAAAGATATCACTCTGGCCATGGGTTATAGTTCAGATCAGCATACGAAAAACAGGCGTTTCCGATGTAAGAAATCACTGATCGACAGAATAAAAAAGAGTAACAAATATAATGAGTTAGGCAATGAAAAAATTAGAAATGATTGAAAGATACCTCGATGGCACCATGTCAGATCCTGAAAAAGAAGATTTTAAAAAATCTTTAACTCAGGATAGAGAACTTGCTGCACAGTTGCAATTTCAGAAAGAGTTAAATGAAGCAATTCTCGATGATGATACAATGAATTTCAAACAAATCCTTACCAGCATAACCAATCCTCATACTTCCGAAAATAAAAAAGTTAATAAATCGCTAATTCAGGCAATCAAAATACCTCTTGCTGCTTCGGTGTTAGTCGTAATCGGATTAAGCTTGTTCAATATAATTGTCCGGCAGAATCCGGAAAAGCTATTTACTAATTACTATAAACCATACAGTACCGATATTTCGACCCGTTCTATCGAACATTCAAAAAACAATACGCAATTATCTTATTATTTATATCAGGAGGGTGATTATCAGACTTCATATGAAATTTTAAAGAATTATATCTCTAGACATTTTGATGATCAGACTGCTCATTTTTATTTAGGACTGAATGCGTTGGAACTCAACCTTTACGATCAGGCAATTGATGAATTTGCCCTGGTTGAGCAGGATACAATTTCCCCTTTTGCTTTGCATGCCCGGTGGTATTTGGCTATGACTTACTTAAAGACCGGAAATATTAAGAGCGCAAGGCTTTTTCTCCAACGCCTTGCCGATAATGATAATATGTACTCAGCAGAAGCAAAAAAAATATTAAAAAAAACCTGATTCTTATCTCCTCTTCCAGATCAGATAACCCATCAGAATTAAAAGCAAACCCAAAGCTAATCCCAGATAGATAGCCTTCTGCGAAGAAATTTGGATTGGAGAGCCCATTATAACATACCCAGACCAGTAAAAAGGAAATGCCTTAACCGGATCGCCTCTCAGAATAAAATCAATTTTAGCCTTTTGGAGAGCAACATCGGCTGGCATACCCTGTGAAAGATAATAATAAAACTTGTCCATTAACTGTGCACTCGAATTATCAGCCACTGACCATTGCGTATATATTACATTATTAACACCAGCTAATAAATACGCTCTGGCTATACTAAACACACCCTCTCCCCTATTCATCGTTCCCATTCCTGTGTTGCAGGCACTTAACACAACCAGCGAAGAAGCAATTTTATTTGCATATATTTCATAAGCATGTAACTGTTCTTCATCTTTATCATATTGTGTGGAAAATACAAACCAGGAATTCATGGGTTCGACAGAATCGAGAACAGCATGCATTGCAAGATGCACTATTTTTCTGCGCTGACTCTCCTTAAAATAACATGCTTTATTAATATCATCATTAGTGTAAACTCGCCCCCTAAAATACTTTTTTGCAGCTAAAACCTCATTTTTTGCTCCGGGTAACGATTGCAGGGATAATGTATTATTATCGTAATCTTGCCGGGGATCTATTATTGAATAATCTGGTGCAAATCCGGCATAATCTACATTTCTTAGTCGTGAACTTTTTTTTATACTAAGTTGAGAAGCTGAATAGATATAGCTGACAGGATTATACATTATCAGATAAGGTAAATTTCTGTAAGGTGTATGTAAAAGTGAATCCGGAGGTTTAACCACAAGTGTCTCAAAAGGAATTAAACATAATTCTTCATCGGGTACAATAATAAGCCGTTTATTGGCAATCAGGTTCTCGAAGGGTTTAATAGCTAGTGAATATATAAAATTGGATTGTTCAACAAAGTTCATCAGATTTTCTTCGTTGAATTCGCTGAAAGCCACCTTATCAAATAAAGATCGGTAACTCAGTAATTGATCCGGAAATTCACGGCCAATACTATGGCTGGCAAGTATTATTGTGTCTTTATCAATATAGAATGCATAAAATTCATTATAAATGAAATAATATTCAAGAAGCACCTGCTCTGATTTAAGTAAATTTTGAATGTTGCGAATTGTAGGCGTGTTTCCACGATTCTTTATTTGAGCATAATCAGGATAGCGGTTTTCGAGTTCATCAATAAAATTTTCATATTCCTCCTGTTTATCCAAAATCCGGTTAATCAGCAACTGATCCGAATAATTTTCACTTTGAGGAATCCGCTGGCTCAGAGAATACTGCATGGAATCAATTTCCTTCTTAATTCTTCTGGCTTCATCAATCGATTCTTCCGTTACACCACCCATACGTTTAGCCAGTTCATCGGAAACATAGTTTTTTAACATGTATGCCTTGCTGCGCTCCGAATAGGAAAACAGCTCATCAAGATACGAGTCATCTTCAGTTTGTTTGTAAAGAGTATAACCAACTTCGAATAAATTTTCAAAGGCCTTTCTGACTTTTTTTAGCGATGTCATTCTCGATTCTTCATAACCAAGTTCCTTAAGCATTTTTTCATATAACAGAACTAAAAGTTTATAATTTTCAAAAGAATATTTCAAAGAAATCATATCGAAATTTTTCTGTTCCGACAAATAGTAGAAGGCTGCACTTCTATAATCCAGAACACTCAGATAAGGTGTACGTGAAAGATAGGGATACCGGCTTTCAAAATAATCTTTGTCAGATACTAATTTATCGACATCGTCGAGTAAAAGATTAAAAGTAATAATTGCCAGATCGTACTCTCTCATCCTGTAATAATATTTCCCTAATTCATAGACAATATATGATTCGATAGTTGGGGCTGAACATTGATTCATAATGTTTTCAGCCATGTGAAGATATTTAAGCATCATTTCCTGATCCCATTCAATCTCTTTATAATACTTAGCTAAAAAATAGTATGTATAGATAAGTTTTTCATCTTCAATTCCATTTTCCAGCATAATACGTTCTGCAATTTTAAAATTCTTTAAAGCTTCTTCGAATAATCCCATATGCTTACATACCTCCCCTATTCTTATATAATTAAGACAAAAATAGGGATGGTACTGATTCTTCAGGTAGGGTTTAAGCTTTTCAATGTATTCTGCAGCTGCCTGATTTCGTTGTAAGAAACTGTTTGTTATTAACAAATTAATGTATACAAAATACTTAAAATTTTCTAACTCCTTCTCGTGTTCCACTTTTTGCTCCAACTCTTTGAAGTATGGAAAAGCCAGGTTATAATCCGTTAAATATTTATAATAAAGACCCTGATCGAATCTGATAAGAAATGACCAGAATTTGCTTATTAATGGTATACTTGAAAGAAGTTGGTCGGCATCCAATAGCCCTTCTCTATATTCATCATATACACCTTCTTCAATTACAAAGTAGGCTTTTAAAAAATGAAACTTAAGTTTCCTGGCAGGGTTTTTAAAATCATCAACTGTAATCTTATTGATTTCTTTTTCGTCTTCAGCAATATCATTCAATTGATATTTTTTGTTATACCTGGAATTGATATAAAAAAAAGTAAATGCCTCAAGGTATGCCAGTGAATCTATTATAAGATTCTCCTTTTTAATTAAAGTAAGAGACTGGTTGTAGTACTCCAGTGACTCATCGATATCCAGAAGCCAGTTATTAATGAAGCCAATCCGGTTAAACAGGAGGATTTTATACCAGGGTACCTTCAATTCCTTCATGAAAACAAGCGCATGCTTATACACCTTCTCGGCGCCAATAAAATCACCCATTAATACTAATGAATCACCAGCACAAATCGAAGCAACCAGAAGATCCAGTGTTTCACCTTCTTCCGGATATACTTTTAACGGACTTTCAAGTAGTGGCTCGGGAGTCAGAAGTTTTTTCTGATCGATAGCTAATAAATCCGACGGCAACCTAATACGAATAACGATTATATATAAGAAATGTAATGCAAGAAATGAAATATATCTGACAGGAGAATTCATAGAGGATTCAATATGAAAAGCAAGGTTAAAAATAATGAAGTATTATTGGATATTGATACTTAAAGCCTTAAATTGCATTAAGCAGAAGCCGAAAAGCTATATAGAGTAGGCAGAAACTTATATTGTTGCCGTTATGACAAAAGATTTACTTTATTTAAGAAAACGTTTTACAGGACCAGATCCTGATAATGACAATGATCCTCCTGTTCCCCCAAATATAGGGGGATAGCTAATCCCGGGTGTAGAGGCAAATTTAATTATGATTATAGCATAATATTTACCTCAACCCGGACAATCCAGTTTATTGGATATTCTAGAATACAACCTGGTATTCTGTTACACCACTTAAAGATGTTGTAAAAAAGCTCTCTAAATGAGAGCTTTTTGTACCCGGGGCGGGACTTGAACCCGCACAAACATTGCTGTTCACTGGATTTTAAGTCCAGCGCGTCTACCAGTTCCGCCACCCGGGCAACCTAAATTTTATAGAACCAGAATTTCGAGAATAAAAAAAGAGCGGAAAACGGGACTCGAACCCGCGACCCTGACCTTGGCAAGGTCATGCTCTACCAACTGAGCTATTTCCGCTTTTTACCTGAAAGGTGGTGCAAATATAGAGCTTTTTTTATTTCTGTCAAATACTAAGAAATGTATTCAATAGCCTCGGAATCGGTCATTTCAGCCCCGACATTTTTTTGATCTCGTTTAGTTTATTAAGAGCTTCCAGAGGTGTCAGATTATTGATATCCGTATTTTTTATTTCATCACGTATCTGTTTCAATACCGGATCATCAAGCTGAAAAATGCTGAGCTGCAAACCTTCACGCTTTTCAGCAACATCGGGAAGAGGTTTTGACAGGGTTTGATCGGTACGTGTTTGTTCAAGTTCCTGAAGTATTTCGCCGGCCCGCTTGACAACACTCTTTGGCATGCCTGCCATACGTGCAACATGTATCCCAAAACTATGCTCACTTCCTCCCTTTTTAAGCTTTCGCAGGAAAATCACATTATCATCAAGCTCTTTTACCGTTACATTATAATTCTTCACGCGTCCAAAATACCCCTCCATTTCATTTAATTCATGATAATGTGTCGCAAATAATATCTTTGGCCGTGAGTGAGGAAGTTCGTGAAGATATTCGACAATGGCCCATGCAATGGAAATTCCGTCGTATGTACTCGTGCCCCTTCCTATCTCATCGAGCAAAATTAAACTTCGCGATGATACATTGTTCAAAATACTCGCTGTTTCCAACATTTCGACCATAAAAGTCGATTCACCCAGCGAAATATTATCCGATGCGCCAACACGGGTAAATATTTTATCGACATATCCTATGTTAGCCTTTGAAGCAGGCACAAAACTTCCCATTTGAGCCATTAAAACAATTAAGGCAGTTTGCCGTAGCAAGGCCGATTTTCCTACCATATTTGGACCTGTTATGATTATAATCTGCTGCTCAGCCGAATCGAGATATACATCGTTCGAAATATAGGGTTCATCAATGGGTAGCTGTTTTTCAATTACCGGATGTCTTCCTTCTTTGATATCAATAATTTCAGAGTCATTTATTTCAGGCCGAAAATACTTGTTTTCCAAAGCACACTTTGCAAATGACAGTAAGCAGTCAAGTCGGGCAAGCATGGATGCATTAAGCTGCATTGAAGGAATATAGTCGCTGATACCCTGAACCAGATTATTGAACAACTGCGTTTCTAACACTAATATCTTTTCTTCGGCGCCCAGTATTTTTGTCTCATATTCCTTTAATTCTTCCGTTATATACCGTTCGGCATTCACAAGGGTCTGTTTCCTGATCCAATCGTCAGGTACCTTATCTTTATGCGTATTCCTCACCTCGATATAGTAACCAAAGACATTATTATAAGCCACTTTCAGGGAGGGAATATGCGTTCGTTCACTTTCACGCTGCTGAATTTTAATCAGATAATCCTTTCCTGAAACAAGGATATCACGCAACTCGTCCAGTTCGTGGGAAACACTGGCAGCTATAACATTTCCTTTGGATATCATGGAAGCTGGCTCAGGGACAATTTCTTTTTCGATCCGGTTCCTTATGGTTTCGCACGGATTAAGCTGTTCGGCAATTTTAATCAAAGGCTTTTCATTACTGGCCATGCATAAATCCTTAAGAGGCTGAATAGCACACAAAGCTGTCTTTAACTGGACAACTTCTCTCGGGGAAACTTTTCCAACAGCAACCTTTGAAATAATCCGTTCCAGATCGCCGACGTGACCTAAATGAGTCCCGATTTCTTCTCTGAACCTGGTATTTTTCAGATAGTATTCAACAATATCAAGCCGTTCATTTATCGGTGCTATATCTTTAAGAGGTAGGGCAATCCAGCGTTTCAGCAACCGACTTCCCATCGGCGAAATGGTTTTATCAAGTACATCGCAAAGGGTATGCGCTCCTTCATTTATCGAACGGAATAACTCAAGATTCCTGATGGTGAATTTATCCAGCCAGACATATCTGTCTTCCTCGATTCGTGATAGCTTGGTGATATGTTTCAGCTGATAATGCTGGGTAATATCCAGATAATGCATAATTGCCCCGGCTGCAATAATTCCATATTTTAGCCCACTAATACCAAATCCCTTTAAGCTCGATGTTTCAAAGTGTTTTATTAATCGATCGTTAGCCGCGTCATCGGTAAAAATCCAGTCATCGAGACTGAACATATAGTATTTCGATCCGAATAACTTTTCAAATTGCGCTTGCTTGCCTTTTTCAAAGAGTATTTCTTTCGGTGAAAAGCTATTTAGCAATTTATCGATATACTCATGTTGACCTTCGGCAGTTAAAAACTCTCCCGTTGAAATATCAAGAAAAGCTACACCGACAACTTGTTTATCAATATGAACACTACCAAGAAAATTATTTTCACGGTGTTCAAGAACGTTATCGTTAAGCGATACACCCGGAGTAACAAGTTCCGTAATCCCGCGTTTAACAATTTTTTTTGCCAGCTTTGGATCCTCTAGCTGTTCGCAAATAGCCACTCGCTGACCGGCACGGACAAGTCTGGGAAGATAAGTATCAAGTGCATGAAACGGGAATCCCGCCAGATCGACGAAAGTAGCAGATCCGTTAGCACGTTTAGTGAGTGTAATGCCGAGAATGTCAGAAGCCCTGACAGCATCATCGCCAAAAGTTTCGTAAAAATCTCCCACACGAAACAATAAAATTGCATCAGGATGTTTTTCCTTGATGCTATAGTATTGCTTCATCAATGGAGTTTCTATCAATTTCGATGCTTGTGCCACAGCTAAAAATGGATCATTCGCTAAATTAGGCGATTCGTTAAGGGAGGCAAAAAATCCGGGATAAAATCTATAAAATATTAATTAACAACCCTCTGTTCGTTTTTATTGTAATAGTCCATATCCGTAAACAAATCCTATTTTAACCTGTTTATGAAAATAAAAAATAAAAACACCTGTTATTAATCATAGGTTCTTTTTCGTAAAATACTATTTTTGTAACGAAGTTGTGCTGTTAAATTATTATTAAAATGATCTCCAAGTATAAAAATGCCCAATTAGTTTTTATTGATGGTAAGACACCATCCCGTATTAAGAGAGTTATCCGGCAAAAGGGTAAATTCGTCTATGAAATGCGGGATACCGGAGAAATTTTTGATGAAGAACGATTGAGCCTGTTGAAAAATTAAAACTTCAACAGTCACCCGCTTTACATCGGTTCCGACACATCATAACCATCAATAAAAGAGTTAAAACTTCTGAATCAGAAGTTTTAATACTTTAGTATTACTATTAGTAAGAAGTAAAAAATGATTATTTATTTCTTAAACGTTCCATACGAAATCAGTATTTCAAAAAATACTCTTTTGTAAGTTCGGAATATTGCGACGAATACTGGTGTCGGCCGTCCGATTCAATAATTAAGTCGTTACCATTTCTTACACCTTTAGTATGTGAAAACTCAGCCAGAACTCTGATACAGGATGATTCAGGTTTGCTGAATATATTTGTCTGCCGCGAAACATGCAGATCATGATTATTCATCGATTCACAAAATGACCTGAAATTGTCAGCAGGTAAAATCAGATCAAACCGTCCGTTACTTGCAAGTAATATCTTTACTCCCCCTGTTAACGATTTCTGATTCAATTCGTGATTGTGCCGGGCAAGCGATCGTTTTTTATCGGGCGTTTTTAACGAATTGATGAAGTAGGGTGGATTCGAAACAATCAGATCAT
>CAYUAV010000122.1:0-8836 GCA_964442665.1 uncultured Bacteroidales bacterium | reverse complement strand
GTTATTTGTTTTTGCAAATGCAATTACAAAATCTGATAATTTATCTGTTAAAAAAACATCTTCAACTACATTTCTCCAATTTGCATAAAAATGAGACTTTCGACCTGATTTTAAAGTAATTGCTTCTTGGAAAAACAGAATGGTAGTAGTCGGAGAAGTCTTCAAAAAATTCATTTTCAAAATCGATAGTATCGGTCTGACTTTTTACGAAGTTTTTATCACCTTCGGAAACAGCATTTATAATGGCATGATTATAGGCCATTCCTCGTAAAACCTGACTTCTGGAATACAATGTACTAATCAGGATAATCGTAATCGTAAGAATCGTCTTCAATAATTTCAACATGATCATCATCATTTAATTCCGGCCAAGCATAATTGACAGAATCGTTTTTAGAATAGCCGGGTATTTTCGTTGAATCCGTTGTTATCCAAACGGTTATTTGAGTTCCTAAGGGTACCAGCACATTGGCACTATGTGCCGGATGATGTCTGTAAATAATGGCTTTTACTTCCTCATTCTCCTTTACAGTTTCGTCGGGAATTGAGGTGTTAATTGTAAAAAAGGCATCGGCAGCTTTGGTGATTGCCTGTTCAACCGTCAACCCGACGAGATTGGGGACCATTGACTTTTCATCGGAAAGCCCTTTACCCAACACCAGATCGACTGAACTTCCCTTTAGCAGCGTATCACCAGGCGCAATGACTTGGCCATTCAATTGTTGTTCGAGCACTACATTTTTTGCAATGGAATACCGGTAGCTTAACCGGCCTAATCTGAGTCCTGCAACGGTAATTTTATTTCGTGCCTCTCGCAGGGTAATTCCCTGAAGATCGGGCATTACCATTTTTTCGGGCGAGCTGGCATTGATGGTAAGGTATATTTTACGGTTTTTCTTTACCTGTAATCCAGGCTTTGGATGCTGATCGATTACAACACCGGGTTCACTTGTACTAACATAAATTGAATCAAAAATTTCGTAACGTAAATGCCGTACATCGATTAGTTTTGAGGCGACCTCCACAGGAAGATCTGAAAAATCAGGTACAATAATTGAACGATTATGATGTGTATAAATACGTAGGAAGAAAAGTAACAACATAAAAAGAGTAAAAGCAATAGTTATAGCATATATCAGGCTTCTGCGAAATACTTTGCTTTCCAAATAAGATATGAATTTCTTCATTACATAATAATACTGGTTCAGCTGACAAAGATAAAATTATCCTGAAACCCTTTTATCAAGTTTATAAACGAAACAATTTCAGAAAACGTATTTAAGGCAAACCGGTCTGTTATTGAAGAATAGTAGTCGGCGATTTATTAATGGAATGAGTTTAAGTAATCGATAATCTGTTTGGCTTCTTCTTTTCTGCCCTGAAGTTCATAAATGCGCGCTACCAAATAGTAGCTCGGCCTGTATCGTGCGTTTATTTTTATGGCTTCATTGAGATATTTCAGAGCCGTATTATAATCGTTCGACTGTGCGTAAATAAAACCTGTATAGTAATAGGAAGCAACATTCTTCGGATTTAATTTCATATTACGCTGAAAAACCTGAAAGGCATTTTCGAGTTCGTGTTTATTTAAATATGCCATACCCATAATATTTAATGCCCTATCATAATTAGGATATAGTTTCAGACATTCCGAAGCAGCTTTAATAGCATTATCATTATCTCCGGTTTCGTAATAAGCATTTGCCAGATTCAGATATTGTTCTTCGTATTTTGGATCATATTGCAATGCCTTTTTAAAGTATTCAATCGATTCAGCTATTTTACCATTTGTAATCAGTCTGTACCCTTCGAGGTCATTACGGTCTTTTCTTTTCAGTATAGCACACACAGGCATATTATCAACAGTAATCGTTTTAATAGTATTGGATGGTGGCCAGATATGATGTTTTAACTGGTAGGGATTAATATAACTGTTAGCTACGATTGCAAAGTCCCAGTCCTTATTACCCCGCTCATAGTAACGAATGTAGATTATTTTCACCTTATTTTTAAGATGCCTGAAATAGTACACTGTATTGATACTTAAATTACTTGCCACGATGATTTTTTTATCGGCAGGAATTTGCATTTTGTTGATTTTGTTTTCAATTAACCATTCACTACCGGCTCGTAGTGTATGATAGAAGTAATCCATTTCATATTTTCCGTATGCTTTTTTTACTCCTCCTGATATATTGTTGTAGTAAATATATTCATGCGGGTGATTGGCAATAATATGTCGTAAGGGCAATAGCATCAGAAAAACCACAAAAGCTGTGATTAACCATCGTATGTATTTAAGCTGAAAACGGTTTATAAGATTATTTATTCCCAGTGCTGCAATGATGGCAATACCCGGGAAGATAAAAAGTACATGCCGCCACCCGCCATAAACATTCGATCCTTTATAAATGATATAGGCTACCGGGAAGATTGAAACAAATAGCAATATGAAATACCAAATGGTATCTTTTTTCTTTAGTTTCCGAAACAGAATAAAAAAACTAAGGAAGCCAAGAATTATGTATTCCGGTAAAGTCATCAGAATATACTTTGGGAGATAATATGCCGGCACATTGTCGGACCAGATAATTTTACCCTCAAATACTTGTCGCAGGCTGGTGGCATATTGCTCCATATATTTCATAGCTTCGAGAGTCCTCTGGATCGGAGCTTTATGTGAGTAAGGCCAAAGGACAACTCCTATAAGATATCCGGTTACCGAAATTAGTATTGCGTACAGCATCATTTTCCAGAATCGCTTCAGATTCTCTTTTCTTAACCATTCGTAATACTTTGTAGTCAAGATGTAAAACATGCCCGTAAAAAAGAGAAAATAGAGTGCAAGCAAAATGCCCCCGACACGAACTCCGATTGTAAGTCCAATGCCCAGTGCTACAAGCCAGCCGTTGCGATATATCTTTTCAGGATAGTATTTCAGGAAGCGTATAATTCCATATACTGTAAATATATATGCTGCCGCAAACGGAATATCTTTCGGATTATTAAATGAATGGCCCAGAAACCTTGGCGACAGGAACATAAAAAGCAATGTAATTATACCTGCACGCCATCCGCCAAGTATTACGGCAATCAATGCAGCAAACAGTATTGCAGCCCATCCGGTGATACTGTTAAGTATATGTCTTACCATGTATTCATCATCGGGTTTTAACACTTTGATTGCAGCAACGGTTATAACATCGAATACCGGACCATACATTTGTAAAACACTGCTATCGTAATGCAAACAGGTGGTATCTTTTCCCAGCGTTGCATAATAATTAAATACATTCTTACCATGCGGATAATGATAGGTTTCCTCATCCCCCGAAATTCCGGAATTGAGACTTAGAACCGGCATAAGTATGAGCATTAATCCTGCAAGAGCATAGAAAATATGTTTTTCTGATAACTTATTGAAGCGAGACATAACTTGGAATTTTTATTGATCATTGATCATGCAGTGTCACCTTTTCAGGTGAACTAATAATTCTTTATAAACCAGTTTAGCAAAGGAATATCAATTTTCAGCAATACTACTAACAAAACAGAAAGAAAAAAAACATATAGCACAAAACCTTTTTTCCGGTAAAGTTTTTCGGGATTCTGGACAATGGAGTCTCTTTCAAATCCGATATGCAGGTACCAGGCAAAAAGTAAGGCCAGGAATGGAAATGATATAAGCAATTCGATCCGGTGTTTAATAAGGAAAATGGCCAGGAAAAATGATGAACATAAAGCATAAAATACGGTTGCGATCAATAATTTTTCTTCGGTATAATACCGGAATGACTTTCGGTATTTTCCTGCTAATTCATGATTACTTATAAAACGATATTCTGCAAATCTTTTTGTCGACATCAGGAATGCCCCGCCCATCCAGTAAGCAATTAAAATACTTGACGGAGGGAATAAAGAAATTCCCATGAGCTGCCATCCCAGCAAAAAACGGATAGGATTATTTACCGATTCGGATAATACATCGAGATAAACCTTATCCTTAGTACGCATAGGCTTAATATTATAGACCAGTCCCATAAGCAGAAAAAATATTTCAGTCATTAGAAAACGAAGTGATACAAAATAACTGAGCAATAACCCGGTAAGTGCAATAATAAAATATTCAGTGTAAACAATTCCGGAATTAAGATTAGCCTTAACCGCCGGGCGGTTCTTCTTTACAGGATGATATTTATCAAACTCCATATCGAGCCATTCATTTATTACATAATTGGCCGATGCAATAAGGCATGTGGCAAGAATTCCGATAATCAGAACGGGAATTGATTTCAGTGGAAATTTGAAGTTGAGGTAATATAAGCCCATAATCATTCCCGGGAGCATAAAAATGTTTTTAAACCAGTGATCGGGACGGGCTATATACACGTAATGTTTAATCATTTTTTTTACAGATTACAAGGATTGAATCCCTGAGATTAACCGGGATGGTAATTTTCTCCAGAAAATTCGGGAGTGGAAATTGCAAAAATTTTGGCAGAAACGAAAGAAATCTTATACCCAGATATTTCAGTGTAAAATACCATGAGGGGCGTGTCATTTTAATAATGGAAAATCCTGTTTTGTCCAGCAGGAGTTTCAGTGTTTTTTTGTTGAAATAGCCAATATGGGCAAAACGGTAATGCCACCATTTATAGCCGAATATCTTTGCAGCTATCGAATTTACATCAGGAGTCACAAGAGCAAATATCCCGTCGTTGTCGAGTACTTTGTGAATTGCATTTAATAAATCTGCCGGATCGATAACGTGTTCAATGACATCGACCAGCGTAATGATATCAAACGGGCCCTTCGCATCAGGGTGCGGAAAAGTACCCTGAATTACAGGGAGTTTGAGTTCTTCGGCCCGTTTTTGCAGCCACTTCGATGGTTCGATACCCAAACATTCATAACCTTTTTCCTGAGCTGCTTCAATCATGATACCGCTGCCAGCACCTATATCAAGAAGTTTCCCCTTGTTTTTATATTTACTGAAAAACCGTACAAGCCGTTCTTCCTGTATTTTTCTCTCACGTCGTGTGTTCTCATATTCACTATCTTCCAGATCCACATAGAAATTAACTACTTCCTGCAGGTCGGTGCATTGTATGAAGCCACATGAATTGCACTTTTGCAGTTCTCCTGTTTTGCCGTAATCGAAATTTGTAATCGCAAAATTGTTGCTGTTAAGCTTTTCTGTGTCATCGGACGGTTTGATCATCGAAAAACTGCTGCTTCCGCATACCCAGCAGGTTGTTTTATGTTCAGCCATAGGTAACATCTAATTGGTCTGCAAGTTTTGAATAGAAGATTCCTTTTTTAGCCTGAGAGTAGTCTAAAAGGATGAAAGGTATGCCTGCCATCCCTGCCCCTTCACCGTCATTATCCTGTCTGTCTCCAATATAAAGCATTCTACCCGGATCGCATTTCATTTCAGTACAAATGAGTTTGAGTGCCTTAAGAGCGGGTTTAAGCTGATTGATTGATTCATGGGTTGAGCAGTATGAAGCGTTAGCAGTAAGTTTCAGAGCTTTAAGTTTTTCTTCGATAGGATAATCGGAGTAAACAACTATCCGGATCTTTTTTTTATAAAGAAATTCGAAAAAATCATCTATTCCATTGAACTTAACTCTTTTTAGAAATCTTAACGGAAATTTGTGCATATAGTAATCAATACTCTTTCTGATACGATCGGAACTTAATCCCAGGCTTTCTGCACACCATTCATATTGTTCCTCCTCTAATTTGCCGGAAGCATAGCCTTTTTTCTTTTCTCTTTCTTTTCTGAAACAAGAAATTATCCGGAAATCGAGCAGACTAGTTCGAAAAGTCAGCAAACGAAAAAGTAATTTCCGCATGAGTATTCGTCGGAGTTTAGCCTGATCATAAAGTGTACCGTCGAGGTCGAAAATTATAACTTCGGGTTTAACAGTTATGGAGTGGCTTTGATTTTCCTGCATAAGTATTAAGAGAACGGATTCAAATATAAAACAGGGTGTAAAAATAATCACATTTCAACAGGGCCTGAAATAAAAAAGGTTGTCAATTTACGACAACCTTTTTTATAAGTATATAATGAAATAATGTTATTTCGTTCGTATTTCGTCAGAAACGGTAAGTCTTTTTCTGCCTTTGGCTCTCCTGCGTGCTAAAACTTTTCGCCCGTTGGCGGTCGACATCCTTTCCCTGAATCCGTGTTTATTTCTGCGCTTTCTGTTCGATGGCTGAAATGTCCTTTTCATTTTATTTGTATTTTAACCCTGTTATTTTCAGGCTTGCAAAGATATGTGCTATTTTTTTATTACCAAAAAAATTATCAGATAATTAATGGTTTTCAACGGGTTGAAATATTGATGAATTTTTTAACAGGAAAATAAGATGCAAATATGGTCGTTTGTCCATTGTATTAAATTCTTATTTCTATATTTAATATCTGTTTTAAAATATCATTTATATAAGGTTAAATCATAATTGAGCAATCGATGAAAAGAGGCAGGATCGTTAAACTGCAATGCTACGGGTTTATTCTAGTGCTGTTCTTGGTATTTACAGGCTGCAACGAAAATATCATGAATAGAGTGAAGAGTCCTGAAATTCACATTCAAATCGACCGGTTCGAGGAAGATCTCTTTTCAATAAGCCTGTATAATCTCGCAGACAGTATTAAGTATTTAAATAAAAAATATCCCGACTTCTTCCCTTTATTTACCAGTAAAATCATTGAAATTGGTAATGCCGGCGATGAAGATATTTCTGCCGGTTTGCTCGCTTTTGTCAGTGACTTTACTATTTACAGGGTTAGTAAACGTGTAAAAGAAGTATTCCCTTCCCTTACAAACATCGAAAATGAATTATCTGATGCATTTACCCGTTATCACAGCGACTTTCCGGAAAAGCCGATTCCACATGTTGTTTCCTGTATTTCAGGATTTAACCAGTCGATAATTACAGCTGATAGCTTGCTTGTAATAAGTCTGGATAAATACCTGGGACCTGAAGATGAATTTTACTTTTTACTGTATCCGCCGGTACCCGCTTATCTCAGGCATGTGATGAGACCTGAGAAAATACCTTCCGATGCCATACTGGCGTGGATTGTCACGGAATTCGAGTATAGCGATGCAAAGGATAACCTTTTGTCGCAAATGATATTTAACGGAAGGGCCGAATATTATGTAAGACGGTTAATGCCAGATATTACCGATACATTACTTTGGGGTTATACCTCAAAACAAATGGATTTTTGTTTCGATTATGAAAAACGCATGTGGGAATACCTTGTCGAAAACAAGAAATTGTTTATTACCGATAGGTTCAGCATTAACCAGTTTATCGGAGATGCACCATTTACAAAGGACTTCACCCAGGAAAGTCCCGGAAGAGTTGTCGTTTGGCTAGGATACAGGATTGTCGATTCGTACATGAAAAAAAACAGGAATGTTTCCATCCGGGAATTGCTTGAGGAAAAAGATTATCAGAAAATATTGAATTTATCGAAATACAATCCTTAAAAAATTCCGAAGAATGTACAGAGTGATCTTTGTCTTTGTTCTTCTGCCGGCATTAAATATATTTGGTCAGTTCGATAATTCCTATCAGGTTTGGGATGAAGGAATCGGATTTATACAGCAGGGGGACTATTTAAGGGGCTATGAACAGATGAGTAAATATATCAGGTTAAAACCTGAAAGCGGAGTGGCATATTATAACCGGGCTTTTTGTTTGAGTATGCTTGGCGATCTGGAAGCTTGCTGTAAAGACCTTGAGATGGCTAAATCGCTTAATTCAGCCAAAAATCAAATATTCCAGCGCATTTCCTGCGATAAGAATTTTTGGATAAAAAAGTTTACAAAGTATTACTACCGTAATGTTGAAATTTATCCAGAACTCGGTTATCGTCCGCGCTATACCCGCTCCGATTCATTGCGTGGCGCATTGAGAATTCAGCGTACCTGTTTTGATGTTTTCTATTATAACTTAACGGTTCGTATAATACCGGGAAACAAATCTATTGAAGGGCACAATGAAATATGGTTTAAAGGAGTGCAAAAAAGTAAGCAGATACAACTTGACCTCTTCCCGCAATATATCATTAAAAACATTACAATGGCAGGTAAAGAGTTGAAGTATCATCGCGAGTATAATGCGATATTTATTGATTTACCCGAAGAGATTATTCCCGAAAAGGATTATGTTATTGATGTTTCCTATTCGGGAAAACCTGAGGTAGCTAAAAATCCGCCATGGTTGGGAGGTTTTGTGTGGTCACACGATAAACGTCTGAACCGCTGGGCAAGCGTGGTATGCGAACAACTGGGAGCAAGCTCTTGGTGGCCTAATAAAGATCATTTGTCGGATCGGCCCGATTCGATGGGAATACATATTGAGGTTCCTGAAAAATTTAATGCTGTTTCCAATGGACAATTACGAAGTGTTGATACAATTAATGCTAAATACATGTGCTATAACTGGTTTGTCAGTTATCCTATTAATAATTACAACGTTACCTTCTATATGGGTAAATATGATGAATTCACGGATTCGATTTTCTGTGAGACCGATACGCTGGTGGCGTTATATCATGTGATGCCTTATGATTTAGAGAAGGCAAAAGCACATTTTGTTCAGGCAAGAAACATAGTGAGTTTTTATAACGAAGCTTTTGGTCCCTTTCCCTTTTGGAATGATCACTTCAGAATGGTTGAGGCACTTTATGAAGGGATGGAACATCAGACAGCAATTGCCTATGGTGAGGCATTTGATAATTTGAAAAATTCCATGACATACCTCAACAGAAATCATGATTATATAATAGTACATGAAGCTGCCCACGAGT
>CAYUAV010000121.1:3528-8861 GCA_964442665.1 uncultured Bacteroidales bacterium | reverse complement strand
CTGCAAAAGATATATAGTCTTTTGAAGCATTTTTTTGGTAGGAGTCGTCCATATTTTCATGACTCGAACAATAGTCGGTTACAAGGATAACATTGCCGGAAGACTTTGAAATATCCAGAAAACTGATCAGGTAATTTCTTTCATCACGGGGCGTTTCTTTGTCATCCCTCCGGTAACCATAAAACAAATCTTCCTGTCCGTTGGCATCGATAGCCTGCAGATAGGTACTGCTTGGCGACCCGTCTTCCTCACCGTTATCAGAAACCAGTTCAATTCCATTCTGCGGAATAATCAGGAAACCCGGATTGTAAGATTTTGCATATCGGCTGATCCGTTCAACAAAATCGCGCATATGCTGGCGATAAACCGGGTCAATATCAGCAAGGCTGCATCCGTAAAATAAAAGCAGCAGAAAAAATAAATAATTAAGGGCAGGTTCAACTTGTTTAAAAATAGTTTTCATTTCGGTTTAATTTAAATAATTCCCTGAATAGGACAATTGGTTACTATTATATCGTTCCGGAGAATTTGAAAATATAAAATTGTATGATAATATAAAACTCGGATATCTTTTTTAGTTAAATTTATTTACAACCGTCAATCAGTCAAGGAAGTATATTCTCTAATAAAAATTCCGATGAAAATAGGTATGCAATCCTATTGAAAAAATAAAAGGTTGATAGTTAAAATCCACATCCTTATCATTCAGGAGATACGAAAATCCGAGTTGCGAAAAGAGTTTTACGTTCTTAAATCCAATGTTAATGGTAAGCACCGGTTCAATGAACACTCCTGAATTGGTATTTGAATTCTGTTTGATATTAACCAGAAATAACCGTGATGCCAGGCTTCCATCGAATGGATTGGTTGCTATTCCAATTCCGGGTTGAATAAAGAACCGGATTAAGCTGGCATTGGTATAGGTTGAAAATACGCCACTCTCATAACTGCCCTGTGTGTTTCCAAACCCAAAACCTCCATATGTTTCAAATCGGCCAATGTTACCTATCCTTTTATATTAGCCCGATCCAACTTCCACAAAAGTATGCTTATGATAATTATCTGTCGAATCGGATATACGGTTAGTAAAACTACCGTTAAGCATCACCCCTATATGGTCTGTAACTGCATAAGCGATTTGCGGGTCGAAACCGGATATACCTGTATTCAACGATACCTGAAGCTCATCCTTATTGCTCAGTAAAGGCGTATTGATTACATCGGGAACATAAGCAGGAGCACATGCATGAAACAAAATGATAATGCATGCCAGTAATGTAAAATATAAGATTGTAAAGAATTTCATTGTTGTTTTATATTGATGAACTTTTAAAAATAGCTAACAATTTCACACTATCATACATGAATTATTAAACCGGGACTGATGATACCGGCCCGGTTGATGAAATTGGCCGTTTTCAGGTAAATTCAGCTATTATTGGATACTATATCCGCGAAAAGTGACCTTTTAGATTTGAATCGTCAGGATTACCTACACTGATTGCCGATAATCTGTGATTTTTTGAAAGCAGAAAATTCCTTTTCTGAATTGTAACGGGGCTGATACCAGTTTTACTTTCTACATTTGCATCTGATAGTTGTATGAAAAGAAATGAAAGAACCTGAAATCTTATACGAGGATAATCATCTAATAGTCGTTAACAAATCAAATCACGACCTGGTACAAAAAGACAGTACGGGCGATTTAGCTCTGGTTGACAAATTAAAGGACTATATTAAAAAAAAGTATAACAAGCCCGGAAATGTTTTTCTCGGTGTTACCCATCGGCTCGACAGGCCGGTTAGCGGAATTGTGATCTTTGCCAGGACAAGCAAGGCCCTTTCCAGGATGAATGCTTCATTTCGTGATGATACCATAAAAAAAATTTACTGGGCCATCGTAAAGAACCGGCCCGAGCCCGAAGAGAGTGTATTGGTCAATTACCTGGTGCGAAATGCCAAACAAAATAAATCGTATTGTTACGAAAAAGAGACTAAGGATTCCAAAAGGTCTGAGCTGCGTTACAGGTTAATAGCATCGTCCGATACCTATTATCTTCTTGAAATTGATTTAAAAACCGGCAGGCACCATCAGATACGTACACAGCTGGCTGCAATAGGATGTCCTGTTAAAGGAGATTTGAAATATGGTTTCCCGCGATCGAACCGCGACGGGGGGATATCTTTGCATGCCCGCTGTATTTCATTTACTCACCCGATCTCAAAAGAAGAAATAAATATAATTGCCGATCCTCCGATTGAAGAAACACTTTGGAAGTATTTTATGACAACGATGAAATAAGATATTCAAATACTGATTTGGATTGCTGTTTTGTATTCAGTAGGCAGACATTTTGAGTTAATGGCTGGTAATTATAAATATCTTAAGTTTGTGATAACCAAAAAACCTTATATATGAACCGACGTAACTTTATAGCATCAACCCCAGCTGCCGGACTGGCTTTTGGAGCTGCAGGCTTGTTATTTAGTCGCTGCGCTTCTTCCGGATCAAACAAAATAACATTCAATGAACTTACAGTGACGGATAAAGTTATTCTTGCCATGCTGAGCATGCAGCGTGCTACATGGGAACAGGGCGTAGCAATGCAGGCGTTACTGGAAAAGGGCGAAAAAGAACTGGTAATCCTGATGGCCAGGGATGCCGTGCTAAGGCAGTCGGAAGACGGACGGCTGGCGATGCTGGGCGAGGAATTTGCCCTGACGGATGCCGCGTCGCCCGGCGAGGCAGTATTATGGGCGGCAAAAGAAACCGGCGATAAAAGTCTTATGGACGGTTATAACGGATTGCTGGATTATGTCCTTCACAAAGCTCCCAGGACGAAAGGCGGTATTATATATCATTTTACCAATGTGCCTCAGCTTTGGAGCGACAGTAATTACATGCTTTCTCCATACCTGGCCGTGTCGGGGGAATATGATGAAGCTATTAAACAGATCGAAGGTGTCAGGGCATATTTGTGGAATAAGGATAAAAAGCTTTTTTCACATATATGGGATTGTGAAAAACAGGAATTTGTAAGGAAGGATTTTTGGGGAGTTGGTAATGGATGGACTGCAGCAGGGTATTCGCGTGTAATACAATCGTTGCCGGATAACATGACCAGGGAAAGAGACAGATTAATAACCTATTTGATCGACTTACTGGACGGATGTATATTTTATATGCGTGACGACGGCTTGTTCCACAATATAATTGATAACCCGGAATCGTTTGTTGAAACCAACCTGTCGCAACAACTTGCATATTCAATATACAAGAGCATAAAAGGCGGATGGCTTGATCCGGATTATCAGGAACAAGCGGATAAAATGAGATTAGCAGCGTTGACCAAGGTCGATGAACTGGGCCTGGTACAAGGAGTGTGCGGATCTCCTGAGTATGATCATCCGGGCACGGCCACCGAAGGACAAGCCTTTCATATCCTAATGGAAACAGCTTATAACGAACTTAACAAAAGCTCATGATAATTAAAAGACCCGGAGAATTTCTTTAATTATACTTTAGCTGTTAATTAAAGAAATTCTCCGGGTCAGTTAACTATAATACTAAAATAACTTATTTTTTATTTTTTCAGAATTGAACTCAATACTTTTTCCTTATCAAGTGGTTTTGTGCAGAAAAACCAGTCGTAACATTTCATGTCCGTTTTTGTTTCCATTCGTTCCTTTGCTACACCACATGAACCTGCTGGTGGTACTATCACTTCATCGCCCGGACGCCAGTCGGCTGGAGTAGCAATACCAAACTTATCCGCAGTCTGAAGCGCAATGAGTACCCGGTATAATTCATCGAAATTCCGACCCAGGCTTAGCGGATAATAGATAATGGCGCGTATTATACCATTCGTGTCTATAAAGAAGACCGCTCTCACAGCTTTTGTACTACTCTCACCCGGCTGGATCATTCCATATTTTCTGGCTACTTCCATAGTAATATCTTCGATAAGCGGGAATTTTACTTCCACATTTTTCATACCCTTATATTCGATCTTATCTTTAATGGTACGCAGCCACGCAATATGACTATAAAGTCCGTCAACAGATAATCCAACCAGCTTGCAGTTTGCCTTGTCGAACTTCTCTTCCAGAGTTGCAAAAGTCATGAATTCGGAGGTACATACCGGTGTGAAATCGGCCGGATGACTGAAGAGTATCACCCAGCCACCTTTATAATCGGTCGGGAAATTAATCTCTCCCTAGGTAGTTACAGCTTTAAACTCAGAGGCATGATCGCCTATGCTAGGCATAGATATAAAGGTTTGTTCCTGTATAGTTTCCATAGTATATTTTATTTAATGGGCTATTCAGCAGGTGCCTGACCGGACCTTTTCTTACTGCGTTCAATCGATTGCAGGGCAAGATAGTTATCTCCGAATTTTTTCAGGTTTTCCATTTCCACATCATATTGATCGAAATGTCGTTCTTCATCACCGACAAGCTGTTCAAATAATTTTTTCGAAACCGAATCGGCATTTTGGGCACATACATTGGCCCACTGGTTGTAATCATTTGCACTTTTTGTTTCCATTTCAGCGGCCAGATCAAGCATGTCCTTAACCTTTTGAATTTTATTTACGGGATGTGAAGCTGTCATTTCCACTTCGCCTTTAAGGAACAGGATCCGCTCGGCTAGTAATTCAATATGCATCATTTCCTCAATGGCTGTTTGTTTGAA
Organism: uncultured Bacteroidales bacterium; assembly: GCA_964442665.1. Taxonomy (GTDB): domain Bacteria; phylum Bacteroidota; class Bacteroidia; order Bacteroidales; family UBA10428; genus UBA10428. Next base: position 4,165 of record CAYUAV010000121.1, on the reverse strand, counting down.
AAGGTTGGCAAGCAGGTCGAATCCCTCGTCGTCGCAATGGAAATGAAAATACATGTACTGATGAACTGCCGAAAGTTCATCGGCAACAGCTTTGTTTAATAACTCTATACTTTTTTCTTTCATTTTATTATGGATTATAGTTTATAGATGCAAACTTACAGATCGATTCAATCCGGAGGGGATTTTACTTTATTTGTAGGTATTACAATCCCCATTACAACAGTTCCGGCTAATCCTAATGAAATAACAAGCCAGTCTATAATAGTTCTTGTAATTATGAAGTAAACCGACATGGAGATCATTATCCACATTAATGTTATGGAATAAAGCTTTAATTTTATTGTCATTCCTTTACCTGTCCCGAATTCCACAATGTATCGTCCAAGATATTTGTTTTGTATCAGCTGGCGATAGAGTTTTTCCGAGCTGCGAAGGTATAAACCGGCTGTCAGCAAGATAAACGGCGTGGTGGGAAGCCCGGGTATGAAAATACCGGTAATACCCAGACCGAGAGACAGCGTTCCCAGTAGTATAAGAATTGCTTTAATCATAATAGCTGAATTAATTATATTCCCTTAACTTTTTAGAGTTAACCAGTGATCTGCAATTTAATATCTTCTGATTTAATAAAATATGA
>CAYUAV010000121.1:0-3518 GCA_964442665.1 uncultured Bacteroidales bacterium | reverse complement strand
ATTTAATCCGCAGAATTTTTCCGGATTTTTGCCATAAATGATTATCGTATTATATTAATGCCTGCAATCTCCTCCGTGTTCATGATGATGCTGATGCTGCCGGCACGATTCGCCTGAGTCGGCTAATTCATTTTTAAGGAAGGTATCCACTACTTCAGATATATCTCCGGAGCAACCCCGATAAACCTTTATCCCGGCTGAAGTGATTTTTTCAAATGCACCCATACCCATATTACCGGCCAGCATAATTCCAACTCCTATGTTACGTAATTCCTGAGCAATGCCCGATTTACATCCGCAGCCCTGCGGCGCCTGGAATGTTTCTGTTTTTTCAATCCTGTTGTTTTCCGAAAGGCTTATAATTGTATAATACTCACAATGCCCGAAATGATCATCGATTTTTCCGTTTCGTGTTGGAACTGCAATTTTAATTTTCATCATTTTCTAAATTATGTGAATTAGTAATATTTTCAGTTAATTCTATTAAAAAGGATAACTGTTACCTGCAAAACCATAGCTGACCTGAGCCTTGCATCGATTCTTAAGCAGAATATAGTTCTCCATACCTGTACAGTGCCCTGTGATAATTTTTTCTACCGAAGTTGTATTCAGGTAATCGGCTATTTTTATCACGGATTTACGATCCGAATCTTTCAGATGCAAACCGCCTATAAGATTCCTTACAGGTTTGTTAGCTTTTTTTTGAGCCGTATATATAATATTTGATATCCCGTTATGCGAACAACCGGTTATTACCGCCATGCCGTCATCACCTTTAATGGAAAGAAAGAGTTCATCCTGAAAAGTATCCGGAACGATTGCATCATGGCTTTTTACATAGAAATGATCGTAATGAGTATCATCGGGATAGGTAATCAGGATAGTTCCAATAACGTCGGTAAAAGGATCGATCCTGTATGATTCGCCGACTTTAATAACTCTATTATCGGGAATCTGAAATTCATGGGGTATACCTATGTAGTTGTTATTACTGTATTTAGGGTTCAGGGTTTCCTGTTTTAGAATAATTTCAGCCTGTGAGTTATTACGTAAAAAATCCCCTAAACCTCCGGTATGATCGGAGTGTCCGTGACTTAACACCTGGTAATCAACAGCTGAAATATCAATTCCCAGCTTCAGTGCATTGTGCACGAAAGCATCCGATTGACCCGTATCGAACAGGATTTTGCTTTTGCCGGTATCAATATAATACGACAGTCCGTGTTCCATAATGAACTTGTCGTTGTCACTATAATTATCGATGAGTACTGTAAGCCTCATCTAATCAAATATTTCAGATGATCGCGACCGGCTTGCCTTTCCTTTTCCGCAACCCTTTTTTTTCTTTCTGCCCAGACCTTCGCCAAGCTTATAGCCACTTGATTCTTTAATTTCTTCATAGGTTTTATGGCATATACCTAACATTCTGCCTGTTTTCGGACCCTGGTTCTCAGGTCCCATATGATTCAAATGTGCCATGCTAACATTATTTAATTTTTATTATTAGTTTATCTTTTCATATCGAACAGATCCTGTTTACGGAGTTCGTTCCTTTATTCTCATAAGTTTCAGCAGATTATCAAGACTTCCTTTCATCTCATGTATGAGGATAAGTCTTATTTTCGCCTTTTTGGCAAATTGTTGAACGTTTAGTCCCAGTTCAAAAACGATGAGTGTATCAATTTTTTCGTTACGGATAAGCATGTCGATAATGTTTTTACCGGTATGCATTTTCAGATTTACATATGGATTTTCAATAATATCAAGCGTTCGGGTATTCGTATCGGTAATAGCAAAATAGTGACTCCGGGCAAACCTTGGAGAAATGGTATTGTCACCATTACACGATACTAATGGTATTGCTGCTCTCATGATGCATTGTGAATTAGCCGACGAACCTGGTTGCCGGTGCATAGCGGACATTCGTCAACAGGTTGCAGTGTAGGATTATTAAACCGGCAGTTACAATCGTCACAGGTGTACCATTCACCTTCAAATACTGCTTTCCCACCTTCAATCATCAAAGGTCGTGCTTCCGTGATAGCCATTGCTATTTTCTGTCTTGCCTGCGCATAAATACGGGTCAGTGTGGGCCTTGAAACTTCCATGTACAAGGCTGCATCGGCCTGCGAAAGATTTTCATAATCCATTAACCGAATGGCTTCATATTCTTCGGTATACAACGAAATACTTTCTGTTTCATTTCCATAATATCCGAGAGGAATAAAATCCTTGATGCGAGGGGGCATTTGCACTTTCCTGTATTGTCATGGACGGGGCATTGCCAGATATTTTTTATCCAAAAATAATGAACATATGTTCATAATACTATCAATATTATACTTTTTTTTAAAAGTGTATTAAAAAATATGATAGTACATCTTTATTATTCCGATATGTATAACGTGATTTTAGAATTTACTTCAGCAATATACCAAACTGTTGAAAAAACAGTTAATCTATAGTGCATGGGCTGAGACAAGGAGATTATTTTTGTCCGGATAATTAAACCTGGAAAATGAGAATTATCTGTTGGTTTTGTATAATTATACTTCCGGTCTCGCTTCGGGCGCAGGAAGGAAGGAAAATGAGCCGGCCCGAATATATTGATACGTATAAGGATATAGCTATGCGTGAGATGGAACGTACGGGTATTCCGGCCAGTATTACACTGGCACAGGGAATACTGGAGTCGGGTGATGGCAACAGCACGTTAGCCCGAAGGGGAAATAACCATTTCGGGATCAAGTGTCACGACTGGAACGGGAAGACTCTACATCAGGATGACGATGCAAGAAATGAATGCTTTCGCCGATATAAATCTGTAGAAGAGTCGTACCGTGACCATTCCGATTTTCTTACCGGCCGTACACGTTATGCCGAACTTTTCACCTATAATCCTGACGATTACAAAGCATGGGCAAAAGGCTTAAAAAAAGCCGGTTATGCAACAAGTCCTGCTTATGCCGAAGCATTGATCAGGGTGATTGAAGAGAATGAACTTTACCAGTATGACCTTGAAGTGATAGCCGGAGCAGGAAATGGCCATATGGGAAAACCGTCTTATGAATCGACTGAATACGCGGGTAGCCGAAAGGCTTACTACAATAATCGGGTTAAGTATGTGCTGGCCCGCGAAGGCGATAGCTTTTACTCGTTAAGTGAAGAGCTTGATCTGTTCCAATGGCAGCTACCCAGATATAACGACCTGCCGGAAAAAACTATATTTTTAGAAGGCGAAAAGGTTTACCTGCAACCCAAACGCAATAAAGCCGAAACCGGTAAAAAAATTCACATAGTAAAGGAGGGTGAAACGTTGCAGAGTATCTCACAATTCTATGCTGTGAAACTCGACAAACTGGCAAAACGAAACCAACTTGCTCCTGATGTTCAGCTGAAACCCGGACAGGAAATTCTTCTCCGTGGCAGGATTAAAGGTACTAAAGCAACACTAACGGTACCAGAAATTAAACTGAAAGACGAAGAAGAACCCGATGAAGAATTTATCATTGAATTTG
>CAYUAV010000120.1:0-8876 GCA_964442665.1 uncultured Bacteroidales bacterium | reverse complement strand
AAAGTATAATAAAGATCCTGAAGACTCGCATAATGGCTGGATTTGATTTGCAAGTGGAAATTTACTAAAATTAAAAGCGATTGTCTACGGAATTTATAAAAAAGAAGAGCCGGCCACTTGTAACCGGCTCCTGTTTCAATACCCTAAACCTTTTTTACTAACTCATGCAATTTGTTGATAGCATGAAATTGTATCCATCTCACGCAAAACCATCAGTCAAAGGCCTCTTGCGCTTACAGTAACTATGACAGTTTACAAAACATAAGCACGTATGGAGATTTAATTTGTCAATGAAAGTATTAAGCATCAAAGTTTAAATACTTTTATTCTAAGTATAACCATTTCAAATTGCATAGTAAATCCAATGGTGTCTGAGCTTTAAAGCAAAGTCAACAAATAAAAATCAATAATGCCTTTATAATTAATATAGTTATATTTGTTATAATAACTATCCTATGAATATAAGACCAAAGCAGTTAACCTGTTTATGGTACTAAAGGATTGAAACTAATGAATCTTCAACAACGAAACCCTCGTTGAACCGTCTGCAAAAACATTGTTTTGCGGAAAATAATATAAGGTTCCAGATTAAATCATTCTAATAAGTTACTCCTTGAATTTTAAAACAGTACCCCTGGAATTGTTGAATCATACTAACAATTACAGCCTCACTTGCGTAAGCAACAGAGCCCCTCCCTGATATTGTGAAACTGAATATTTATAATCACACGATAATTTTTACCCTAACCTAAAAATCAAATCAATGAAAAAAAAGCAACCTTACTTACGATTTAGCTCATTACTTCTTATTCTCTTCTTTGTATTGTGCTACGGAGCTTTAAAAGCCCAATTTAGCGACCCGGCATTATTTGTTGTGGCTGATGCAGGCAACTTAAATACCGCTGAAACAGCTATTGATTCGGTGCTGACAGAAATGGGATTCACTGTAACCTCTGTCGGACAAGATGAAGCCACAGATGGTGCAACTAATGGTAAAGCTTTGGTCCTGATATCGGCAACGGTTAGTTCAGGTACAGTAGCCACTAACATGCCGGGGCTTCCTACATTGGCCATTCCGGTGATCAACTGGGAGCCCTTCATTTACGATTTTCTGGGATTCTCTGAACTCGATGGTGGCGAGTATAACACTACAGAAATTGAAATTGTCGGAGAAGGACATCAAATGGCTGCCGGTCTGGCCAACGGAGTTGTAACAATTTCAACAGTTGAAAAAGCTGTAAGTTACGGCGCTCCGACAGGTGATGTTGAACTCATTGCAGTAGACACAGGCGATGCCAGTCATGTATTAATTTTTGGATACGATGAAAGTGCTGAAATGTTTTCAGGAAGTGCCCCGGCCCGAAGAGTTGGAACTTTTTTGCTCAACGATGTCGCCGATGCTCTGACTGAGGAAGGATGGGCATTATTTAAAGCATCGGTTAAATGGGCCATGAATTATGTTGAGGTATCGGCTACTGATGATATGAAGATGCGTGAATTTGTTTTATATGATATATATCCGAATCCGTTTGACAAAACAGCCAGCATCGAATTTTATATCCCGGTGCCAACTCAGGTTCAGCTGAGCATATGTAATGCCCTGGGCGAAACTGTGGCTGTCTTACTCAATGAAATAAAACCTTCGGGCAATTATACGTTGAGCTTCAATGCATCAGAGCTATCAGACGGTATATATTTTTGTAAAATGGTATCCGGTTCGCACACTATTGTTAAACAAATGCTGCTTATAAGATAGTGATCGCTTATAGGATCTAAGGTTTATTAAAACAACGAACCTAAAATCATATACCTTCTCTTAATTCATACTGTACAAGAACTGTTTTCTAGATTATCTATCGGTTCTCGTACAGTTTTTTTTATTACGTTAGCATAAACAAATTCATTTTCAATATAAAGAGTTTAACGTGAGAGGGAGTTATATTTACGGATAGTAAATTTATTCTGTAGCTTTTATTTTAAACAGTAAAATACGCTTTAATATGATCCTGAAATTTCATTCACCGGTGGTTTTTGTGAAGGAAATCGAAAAAGCAAAAACATTTTATACCGCTATACTTGAACAGGAAATCGAACACGATTTTGGTGTAAATATTATGTTCAAAAGCCGGTTATCGCTCTGGCAGATCAGTAATCAACATGAAATTGCAGCTATTGCCGGAAATCCAGAACAAGGAAGGACTTTCGAACTTTATTTCGAATCAGATTCAATTGAGGAAATTGCACAGCGAATAAAAGCTTCAGAGGCCCGGCTACTCCATGATATTAAAACAGAATCCTGGGGACAAAAAACTATAAGATTCTTCGATCCCGACGGACACCTGATCGAGATTGGTGAAACATTTGAAGTCTTTATTCAACGAATATATAACGAAACTAAATCGGTTAGGGAAACTTCGAAAAAAACAGGCGTTCCTGAAGAAACGATAACAGTTATTATCAGAGAATATCAGAAATGATAACGGATTTACTGATTCGTTCGTTGAGGATTTATGTATGAAACTTATGTTCCGGGAATTAAATCTCAATTATATTGTATCTGTTCTGTCTTTCCCGGATGCATAAAGAATCTGTGTTAATCCATTAGCACTCCGCCTCTGCGCGCAATTTCGTCGCGTAACAACTCGTTGCTTACCAGCTCAGGATCTACAGTAAAAACAGCCACCGAATCATCGCGGGAAAGGATCAGCTTGTCAATACCGTCGACCTGAAAGATTATTCGCCAGATCGAGTCGGAAATAGCACTATCCTGCAAGCCAACGACCTTAAATTTATAGGTAATCATTCCCCTGTCCTGCTCTGTTGCAGGCTCTTTAACAGTCTTATCCTTCCTGTTTCCCGAACAGGAAGCCAGCATCAAAACTAATACCAATAAAACATAAATTTTTTTCATAATGACAACAAATTTATAATATGAAGTTTTAGTCTACAATCCCAATATTAGTATTCCAACTCCACTAAGTAATAGCATTGCCCCGGCTAATGCGTGTGTATAACGCTCTAATTTTTGTAATCGTATAAAATTAATACCTTTTTCCAGTAAATACACCAGCGTAAGCATGGTTGCAATAGTGATTACCGAAAATATGGCAGATACAATAAGTGCTTCGGAAATGTTTCCTCTTTCTTCAACTGCCGGATATATAATTACCGGTATCAAAGGTTCACAGGGGCCCAGGACAAAAATCACAAACAGCACCCATGGAGTAATGTTTATAAGTTTCTCATCGGGATGGATATGATCGTGATTACTTAGATGTTCATGTTTATGTTCGTGCACAACTTTCCCATGAGTATGAAGATGGGTATGCGGTCTTCGCTTATAAGCCCTGTATAGCCCCCAGAGCATGTAAACAAAACCAAACAATGTAAAACCCCATGCAGCCCAGTTGCCCCTTATACTCTCAATTTTGGTGAGCCGGCTTACTCCGATTCCCAGGGCGATACCGGTAAAACCAATGATAATTGAACTCGATACATGCCCTATTCCACAAAGGGTCGTGATGAAAAGTGTTTTCCGAATTCGCCATTTACGCGCTTTAGCCATAAATATAAACGGAACATAATGGTCAGGACCGAGAACAGTATGTACGAAACCCAATGTTGCTCCCAATGCAGAGAAATAGAAAATTTGTTCTGATAGTATCATGAAACATTTTATTAGTAAGTAAATTTTAATTGCACTGTAATTTCAGTACTCGTAATTTATTTTATTTTACCTGTTACAATCCCAATCTGTGAATAATTAAATTCCCCGGGCTTAGCTTTTCATCCGAAGGTTAAATAATGCCCTGTTCGATCATACGGATTGTAGTTAAATATAAAACAGTGCGGGAGTTCATCGATAACATTACTGTATTCTTCCAAATCGATCATACGGTCATCTGTATAATGTATGGTAATTCTATACAGTAATATATCTTTAACCGAAGATTCCCGTCGCGCGAAAATATATCCTTCCTGGAGATAATTATAGTAAAAATCCGTTTTTTTCAATAATCTACCAGTTGAACTAAATTCCATTTCAAAAACACTTCTATGCTGAACGTTAAACTCAAACTCTCTTTTTGCCGATTACCGGTAAATTCAGGCTATTTTCCACTATTATGCAAGTCAACCTTCTTTCCTGTTTTAAACTTTACAATACATGCAGTGGAACAGCCACAGAAACCATTAAAGTCTTGCAAATCGTTATAATACGAACATATCAAGTGACTATTTACTTTATTTTCAGAAAGAAGCTGGAGTACTGGAAAAACTTTTTTATGAACTTTTAACCAAAGAAAAATAGTCCCCTGGCTTTGGAATACGGATATGTGTATTACCTGACCACCTCTCTTTTATTATGCTGTTTGCCCATTTTTCGAGCTGTTCGGAATCCAGAATTTCTTCGTTATAGATGATCTGATCGTATAAACCAAAGTAATGAATTAAAAACACCTCAGACACCGGGATTAAATTCAGCAGATCAATAATAGTGTGGGGAATTTCACTGATATGATGCCAATCGGATAGTATTTCATCAAAATAGGGATTTGGAGACCTATCCTCATCAAAAATCGTATGAGGAGCAATAAGGTCAGATATGTCCACTTTCTCATACCACTGCCGCAGACGCATATTTTGATTTTTTTCCTGTGGAGCTATATTAGCAAAGCTGGTATGGTTCGATTCCGGGTAAGGAAAACGGTTATTCGTATCGACAAATAGTATATCGGAATGCGATAAAACCGGAATATCTTTTTTGCGCAGCAACGGACATAGCATATCGCCCGTAATCAGAATCCGGCGAATATTAGTGTCGGAACTCTCAAAATATAACATACTGGCTCCACAGGCTGCCTTTCCATGAAAAACGGGATAGAGAGTAACATACAGTCCGGATGTTTCTTCAATAAATAGTTTTTTACCCGGAACCAGCTCCTTAAACCATACATAAGGTTCAATATATGAATAGGTCCTCAGCAAAGTATTCCATACCCCACGCGTACAATAAACCGGTATTTTTTTGTCCTGTTCTTTGTATTTGTAATGATGACTCTGTACAATCCAGTCAACACTGAGGATATGATCGGGATGACCATGTGTAAGAAAAATGGCATCAGGAATACGGTTTCCATGATTCAAAAGAAACGGTGCCGTGTTATGGCCCGCATCGATAAGTAATTCCCAATTTATTAAGGACTTTGATTCATCGGAAAATGATATAATTGAATACGAAGCACTTCCCAGTCCGTCAGTATCTCCCGGCTGGTAAAATGCAGATGGATATTCCAATAGTAGCGGCCAGGCAGGAGCAGTCCCATTAATTCTCAGTTGCAAGTCCATAAAAATATTTTAAAATAATTAGATTTTCCAGTCTTTCAAAGTTACCCAAAGAAGACAATTAAATTAACCACCCTGAATAAAACTGATAAGCTCCCGGTAAAGCATCTGCACAGGAAGTCCCATAACATTATAAAACGATCCTTCAATTTGCTCAATTCCGATGTATCCGATCCATTCCTGAATTCCATATGCCCCTGCTTTGTCGAGAGGTTTGTAATTATTAATATAGTAACTAATTTCTTCCCGACTAAGTTTTCTGAATAAAACCTGGGAATGACTATAAAAGGAATGAAGCATTTTGTCCGATCGTAAACATACTCCTGTAACAACTTCATGCAATGAACCTGAAAGCTTCGTCAGAATGTTCACTGCATCGTTCAAATCCTGTGGCTTTCCCACCAGCATATTATTATGCCACACGATGGTATCGGCCGTAAGGAGCAGAGTTTTATTCTGTAATAAATCCTGATAATAATTTGATTTTTCACAGGCAAGCCAGACCGGTATTTCTGTCATCTTCAAATCGGAAGGAAATTCTTCCGGAATGTCTTCTCTGACAATAACTTCAAATTTCAGATCCAGACCTTCCAGCAATAGCTTTCTTCGTGGCGATTGCGATGCCAGTATAATTCTGTAATCCTTTATGAGATCATTCAATAACACAACTTTTGTTTAAGTGTGAGAGATAATGTAGTCGGCAACAGGACAGTATAACAAACCTGTAAGCATCACAAGTTTAATGATCTGGCTCAGGGTATTAAATTGTTTCCGGGTATTTGCCCAGAATACTCCAAATGCAATCAGAAATAAAGGCATGACTATTAAAAGCACTATATATACAAAACTGATCCGGTCGGTCAGATAAAACATCAGGAAATAAAAAATCGGTATAAGAGTAACACCTATTATTGCTGCTGTTATGTACTTGGATACTTTCATACCCCATACTATCGGAATTGTCTGGCGTCCAAAGATATAATCGCCTTCGAAATCTTCCATGTCCTTAATGATTTCACGTATGAGATTAACAAGGAAGGCAAAGGCTGCATAGCTGCATATCCATACGATCAGCAAGTCGAAATTCATACCAGCCGCGAGTGCGTATAATTTGTATTTTTTTATCAGGAGCGGAAATTCAAAGAGTAATACCATAAGTGGGACAATTCCTACCAGGATAGAAATAACAATATTACCGACTAAAATCTGACGCTTATATGTAGTGGAATATAACCATAACACACCGCTGGCAAATAAAAATATTACAGTAAGGCTCAAACGGCCGATCTCATAAGCTACATAAGCCCCTGCCAATATCCCCAGTGCTGTAAAAAGAATATGAAAGAACATAGCATAACGCCGTTTTATCAGCCTTCCGACAATGACCCTCCCGGGCCGGTTTATTAAATCTGTTTTCCGGTCGAAATAATCGTTTATAATATAACCGGCAGCCGCAATGGATACTGTTGAAAGCACCAGCATGGCAAACTGTGCGGTTCCTAATTGTACCCGAAATCCTGAAACCGTTAATATCGGTTTCAGGATGAACCAGCGGATGAAATATTGTGTCATGGCAATTATAGCCAGGTTTGGAAACCTTATCAAACGCAGAAAGGCTAATACTATTTTTAACTTTTTTACCATTCGAACGATTCTTTACAAAACCATTTGTCCTGAACACGCATTACCTGTTCTATAACATCACGTACGCATCCCTTCCCACCCTCTTTATCCGAAATATATTTTGCAATTCGCCTGATTTCGGTAACTGCATCTTTCGGGCAAACCGGAAGTCCGGCTTTTTCCATGATCTCATAATCCGGCAGATCATCGCCCATATAAAGTGTTTCATCATAAGTAAAATGATATTTTTGCCGGAAATCTTCATAACTGGCTAATTTACTCGACGAACCCATATAGATATCGGTAACGCCAAGTTTGCTAAAACGTGTTACTATTTCATCCGATTTGCCACCGGATATAATACCAACGGCAAATCCCATTTTAACACAGTGCTGTACAGCGAATCCATCCTTAATATTAAATGCCCGGATAAATTCTTCCCGGGGAAGCAGAAAAACCTGTCCGTCAGTAAATACGCCATCAACGTCGAAGACAAGAGCCTTTATTTTTTTAAGCAGGATTTTATAATTTATCATACCCGGTTATGTCTGTTTCGAATAATATGCAATAATACTATCTGTCAGCAAGCTGTACAACTTTTTTAGTTCAGGCTCCTCTTTTAATAACTCTAAATGCTTTTGAATGATTTCGAGATCGTTCCTTCTTGCAGGTCCGGTCTGTGCTTCAAAAGGAGTGATATGGTCCAGTTTTCTGATGGTTTCATCAAGAAGAGGCATTAGTAATTTCTTATTAAGATCTTGTTTGTCCATAAATACAAAAGTCCGGGCTACCAAATGATTGACAAAGTTATTTACGATGATACCGCTTAAATGCAGGTATCTTCTCTGTAATGATGACAATTCCCAAATATTTTTACTCAGTATGCCTGCAAGGATTCTGAGCGATAACAATGTATCCTTATTCCGGGCTTCGATACAAAGAGGTATTTTGGAAATATCGGTCTGCAATCCTTTGGTAAGGGTTTGAAAAGGATATAAAACCCCGCAATTATTAATTTCCCCTGGAAAAACATCCAACCCCTGACTTCCTGATGTATGTATAATAACAGGATCATGTGTATAAATCTGATGTAAAACCTCAGCCAAAGCCGAATCTCTCACTGCAACAATAACAAAATCGCATTCGGGCAACGATGCCCCGAAATCAGTGGAACATGGCACTCCCAATTCCTTTGCCAATGCACGTCCCGTCTTATTACTGCGGTTAAGTATCTGAATAATCCTCACACCTGATTTTTTATAGGCATGCCCGAGATGCCACGCAACATTTCCGGCACCAACCAAAATTATCCGGTAATTCTTAATCTTTATTCCGGTCAAGCTTCAAGTGTTTATTATTGTCCCACGAAAATAGTTAAAATAGTGCTTCGAACAGGAAAGAAGAAAATGATCAGCCGCTGTTGTCTGTAGTCAATGGAAATGAAACCTTAGAATTTTGAATAATACACATCTTTATGACATTTATTTGAAAATGAGCAGAAAATCGTCATACTCTAAAAGGGAAAAGAGATTATTTATCGATCTCAAATGAATGGACGGACCTGTCTGTAACCCTGTATATCAGATAATGCAACAAAAAAACCCGGCAACAGGCCGGGTCATTCATGGTACTTAGCAGGGAATTATACTAATTTACTTTTTAATTCTGTCAGTTCCTGGCATTTTTCATATTGCTCAAGCGACTCGTAATGTGCTATGAGTTTATCGATAAAAGCAGTGTCATTAAATCGCGGATGATTTTCATTGAAAGCCACTACACCTTTCAGAGTCAAATCCAGAACCTCAACCTCATCAGTAATTGAATAAATATCAACAACCGGCATCGAATCATCAAGAACGGCAGTTCCTTTATACTTTTCAAGAAAATTAATCAGTGTCAACTGAATATTT
>CAYUAV010000119.1:3310-8897 GCA_964442665.1 uncultured Bacteroidales bacterium | reverse complement strand
GCTAAACTGGTACGTCAGTTTGATCCGAAGAATCCCAAATCGATGGCACTTCGAACGCATTCGCAGACATCGGGATGGAGCCTGACCGAACAGGATCCATACAATAATCTTGCCAGAACCTGTATTGAAGCCATGGCAGCCGCATTCGGTCATACCCAAAGTCTGCATACAAATGCCCTTGACGAAGCTATTGCTTTACCAACCGATTTTTCAGCCCGTATTGCACGGAATACACAAATATATTTACAGGAAGAAACCCAGATCTGCCGGTCAGTTGATCCCTGGGCAGGATCATATTATGTCGAATCGCTAACTCATGAACTGACGCAAAGGGCATGGAAGCATATCAGGGAGATAGAAAAGTTAGGAGGTATGTCAAAAGCTATTGAGACCGGTATTCCAAAGATGCGGATTGAAGAAGCAGCAGCCCGTAAGCAGGCACGTATCGATGCAAATAAAGATACCATTGTTGGTGTCAATAAGTTTCGCCTGGAACAGGAAAACCCGATAGAGATTCTCGAGGTTGACAATACCGCCGTCCGTGAATCGCAGATTAAACGACTTGAGACTTTGCGAAAAAACCGGGATAACTCAGAAGTCGAAATCCTCTTACATAAAATTACCGAATCGGCAAATTCAGGCGAAGGTAATCTACTGGAACTGTCGGTTGATGCTGCAAAAGCAAGGGCCACTCTGGGAGAAATATCGAATGCCATTGAAAAAGTCGCAGGGCGATATAAGGCAATAATCCGGTCAGTTTCCGGTATTTATTCCTCCGAAACAGGAAAAGATCCAAATTTTGCAAAAGCCAGGAAACTATGTGAAGAATTTGCCAGGAAAGAAGGCCGTCAGCCACGAATTATGGTAGTTAAAATGGGACAGGACGGGCACGACCGTGGTGCAAAAGTTGTTGCCTCCGGTTATGCCGATGTAGGATTCGATGTAGATATGGGTCCGTTGTTTCAAACCCCTGCCGAGGCTGCGCACCAATCTGTCGAAAACGATGTACATATACTGGGGGTATCGAGCCTTGCTGCAGGTCATAAAACCCTTATCCCCCAAGTTATTGAGGAATTTAATAGACTTGGACGTGACGTTATTATGGTTATTGCCGGAGGTGTGATACCTCCCCAGGATTATGAATTCCTCTACAATGCAGGGGTTACCGCTATTTTTGGTCCCGGGACTTCCATCACTATTGCTGCTATAAAAATGCTGAAAATCCTGCTGGAAATCCATCAGGAATAGCTTTTCAGATACATACCATGTGAATGGGCTGGCTCATGAACCAGCTCTTTAAACTAGTTCTACCGGTTGTAAAATATTTTTCACTATAGAAGGAAGCATCTTAATATGGTCCTGCTTTTGAACTGGCTAATTCAGACACTACTACACCTAAAACCGGGAAAGCAACCCATATAAGCCAAAGGATCAGACATAAGATGGTGGCATTTGACGATTGCAATTCACCAACTACTTTCAGTCCGATGATCAGAAGAATAATTCCCCAAACCTGGAAAGGATTGATGTAAGCAAAGAATGTATACATGGGTAAACCTACCGCTTCGGGGTCGAATAGCAAATTCAGACCTGTTTTGGAAACATCGGCCATTGAAGTCACATGTTCAACTCCTGAAAGGAAAATAAGACCCATATTGGCAAAATCGCCAAGGATAGTAATAAAACTTACCAGACTCATTACAAGAATGGATTGTTTGTAATCAATTTTCCCTTTAAAAATGGCTACACCTCCCCAGACCATAAGCGCCTGTACTAAAATTTTGATAATATAAACAATTCCGGCCATAAGAAGCCCGAAATACTTCATAGTCTCTCCCATGGACTTAGCCTTTTCAGCTTGTTCGGGCGGCATGTTGGCAAACACATCGTTATGGGCCATCAATTGTTCCTGTACCGGGAAAAATACAACACCCTGAATAATGGTGAGCAATACAAGAATCAGCAGTACAATCACATAGTTCACCTGATTGTCTTTCACTGCTTTAAATTCGAACCGTGGTCGGTAAATAATTGATAGTAAGTCGTTCATGATAGAGTTATTTTATATTTCAGTTTAGTTAATCCCGATTTTAATGGGCCATTACTTTTTGATCTGCTGTTAAACTCCCCAGGATTTCAATATTAATTCCGTCAGAAATACCTGTTTTGATTGCCGTTTTCTTTACCTCCAAATCTTCATTAAGTATTTCGGCATAGAAAGTATCATTTTCAAATACCAGATTTTTCTCGGCAATTGCCAGGACGCTATCTTTCTTTTCGAGTATAATTTCTGCCGTTGCACTGAAACCAGAATATACGGTCACCGAATCCGGAATAGTCAGCAATGCCTCGAAATCGTATTTCATGACACCATTTTCAGGATTCCCTTTTGAAGAGACTTTGCTGATAATCGCTTTGCCCTTAAAATTGTCGGAAACCGATAGATAAATGGTAACCGGCATGCCCTTTTTAAGCACCACAATATCCGATTCGATCACCTTACCTTTAAACACATATTTATCGAGCTGAGCGACAACGGCTACCGTAGTACCAATACTGAATGAACTTCGTTCCTGCACGGGAGCTCCAACTTCTATAGGCAAATCAATGACAGTGCCCGTGATGGTTGATTCGATAAAATTCGATACGCTCCCCGTTTTGTTCGAACCTTCCATTAGCAATGTCAGTTGCGTTTCCGCATTATCGAGCTGCTCTTTGCTCATCAGAAAGTTTTTGGTTTCTTCGTCAAACTCAGCCTGAGAGATGACATTTTCTTCGTAAAGTGCTTTTTTCCTCTCAAAGTTTACTTTTTCGATATCGTAACTTATTTGGGCCGTGCTTACACTATTTTTTGCCTGTTCTACCTGTGAGGCATTTGGTACAAGTTTTACCTTGGCAATTTTCTGACCTCGCACCACATTGTCACCGATTTCAACAAAAAACTGCTCCAGGATTCCTGAAATTGACGATTTCATCTCTACTTCCGTAATCGGAAATAAATTACCGGATATCAGCCGTCTGTTTATAATATCGGTATAAAAAGGGGACGTGGTTTTTTCAAGAAGGTCCTTCCTGGCATCCTTTTTTCTGGTTACCATTACCAGGGTAACTACAATAGCCAGCAGGACGACTACTCCGATAATATTTGAGAGTTTTTTCATAATCTTTTAATTGATCATTTCAGCATTCAGTGTTTTAACGGGCATGATAGCAGCTGCTTTTTTTGCAGGAAAGATCCCGGCCAGTGTTCCGGATATTATTAACAGCGCCAGGGCAAACAGCACAACAGTAATATTTATATTGGCTTCTGCCAGCACATTATCTTCGCTTTGAGAAATACTACTCACTATCCAGTTGAACATCCTGATACCGCCAAATCCCAGAAACATTCCTATCAGTCCGAAAATGGTCGTTACCACAAGCGCCTCGGCTACGATCAGCTTCATAATACTTGCAGGTGTTGCACCCACTGCTTTTCTGATACCGATTTCGTAGGTTCGTTCCTTTACTACAACAAGCATAATATTACTGATTCCGATCATCCCTGTAAGCAATAAACACAAACCGAGAATCCATAAAAATATATTTATTCCTGAAAATAATTTATTCACGGAAGTAACCATGGTATTGATATTCCATATATAAACCGCCTGTTGGTCCCATTTGTCAAATTTCAGCTGACGGCTTAAAAATTCACGTATACTTTGGTCGATATTTTGGGTATTGAAATTGTTTTTAAACATGACAGCAATGGAAGTGAACTTCTCTCCCTTGTTGAAACATGCACGCATGGTAGTATAGGGAATGATAATAGCATTCTGATCCATACCACTCAGTTGTGAACTTTGTTTCAGAACCCCGATTACCTGGAAGAAAACCCCGCCAATATCGATGTATTCACCCAGAGCCCTGTCGTCGCCGAACAGGTTATTTTTTACCTGGCTTCCGATCAGGGCAACGCGCCGGAGATTTTTACTGTCGAGTGGATTGAGAAGTCGACCGGTATCCGTTTCAAGAATCTTTATTTTCATATAGTCGTCCCATACTCCCCTGATATCGAATATCGCTGTGGTATTCCGGTAAGTGACGGAGTTATTACCTCCCATTCCTGCTTCGGGAGATATATGTGTAATTTGCGGAAACCGTAACTCCAATATCGACAGCAATGATTCATCGAATTCAATACGACTGCCAGCCTGCAATCCATAGGGAGTAGCTTTTGAAACCTGTCCCCCGTAAATCATCAGTGAATTTTGCGAGAAAGCTTTGAAGTTTTTCATTACTCCATGTTGTAATCCTCTGCCTGCACCCACCAGAACAATAAGAATAAAAATCCCCCACGCTACTCCAAAGCCCGTGAGTATTGTACGGGTTTTATGTTGTTTCAGTGAGGCAAATATCTCGTAAAATATTTCCATTGAAAGTTATAGAGATTGAAACTATAAAAGAACAAAAAATCTTGCTGGAGTGAAAAATTTGATGGAATATTTTTTCTGTTTCCAAATTCTTTGTCGCTCATTTTCTATATTCCTCATAGTATAATTCTCTTGTACTCATTCTCAATTCTAAAGTCCACCTGGTATTCTACTGTTAACTGAACTGAATTCAAGTGTAAAGTCATTAAATAATAGTATAGTCGTGCCTTCAAAAACGAACCTTTAAAATAGGTTTTGCATAGTTTTTTTCGTAACTTACCAAACTGATATTCAATGTCTTTATTATCTTACTACAGCATTAGTACCATACTATTGTCTGGTTACATCTCAAAGTCTTTTTGCTCCGTTACATTGTTATACACCATGAGCCGACATACTGCCAAATTTGAATACCCCCATTCCGAAATAAAATTAGTACTTCGTAATTCCTATATTGAAGATGAATATTACGGGGTTGATATTTTCGAGAGTAAACGTCTGAAAATTGTACTTGCCAAGTACGGATGCCGGCGTAGTTTTCATACCCTGCCCGGGCATGTTACCGCCGAATTATACCCGTTTGTGTGGAACAGGATACGGCAATGTTTCCGTATCCAGATGAATAAAAAAGTTACCGTTCATCTTAATTCGCTTGAGGAAGCCATTGTAAACTATCCGATTTTTGAGGAGGGGTAACTTTAATATTACGGAGGTAAGAAAGTTTAAACCAAAAGCTAAAAGAACAATTACTCGTCTGAGAGCCTGTTTTAGCAGTAACATCGGAACTTACTGATTGCTTACTCAGGATTTCTTTTCATTCAATTCCAGGCAATCGATTGATTCATACTCTTATTTATCAGAAACCTCTGGTAAATGTGGATTAAACCTCATCATCCTGCTCTCCCACTCCTCGCTAATACCAGGATATTGTGTTTCTTGATTTGCTCCCGGCTTTTGAAAAGCAAACATTACACCGAAATTGAAAAAGTGTGAGTGTGAGATTTGAGAAAAACAGAGTGACCGTATTCGTTCGTAACTCACTCCCACTCTTTACCTGTACCAGAATATTATGTTTCTTGATTTACTCCCGGCTTTTGAAAAGCAAGCATTATACCGGAATTGAAAAAGTGTGAGTGTGAGATTTGAGAAAAACAGAGTGACCGTATTCGTTC
>CAYUAV010000119.1:0-3210 GCA_964442665.1 uncultured Bacteroidales bacterium | reverse complement strand
GTAACTCACTCCCGCTCTCACTCTGTTTTTGGTAGCCCCACCAGGAATCGAACCTGAATTTAAAGTTTAGGAAACTTCCGTTCTATCCATTGAACTATGGGGCCGAAAATTTAGCCCCTAAAAGTATGGAAAATACCTGAATGTATCAAAATTCTTTCAGGCAGTGAGATTTTCCTGTACTCAGATATCACGCCCGGCAATTTTAGTGCCAAGCAGTTCATCATAAGAATGTTGATATATTCAGGTGTTCTTTTACTGCTTCATTAACTTGAAATAAACAATTCCTTCGCTTGTTTCAATATTTGCTATATAAAAACCTGAATTCTGAACCGACAGATCAATCTTGATCAAATCCCCGGAATTCCAGTAAGGATATTCATCCTCAATTATTGTGTTTCCGGAAAGATCTGTGACAGCAATTCGTTCAATATTTATATCCCCATGTACGATAATATACAGCTTATCATTCGTTGGATTTGGATATAGTGCTATATTCGACAGGATGTTATCGATGCCAGTAATACCGCTAATAATTTGACTGTTAGACGTTCCGAAACATCCGTTTTCATCGGTTACTTCTACCAGATACTCACCATTTTCCGTAGCTGTATATTCCCAGGTCGATTCGTCAAGTATTAAATCGACTCCATCCTTATACCATGTATAACTATAATCAGGATCGTATGTAGCGGTAAGCAAAGTGCCTTCCAGTGATAAATATATTTCGGGAAGAGGATTAACAATTACATCAATTGAATTGGAAGTCAATGAATCGGTGCTGCAGGCATTAAATGTCCGGACATAATATGAGCCCTCTTCATTCACGACAATACTATTGGTGGTATCCCCCTCCAGGATTTCATCATTCCGGTACCAGACATATTGTAAGTACAAAAGTGTTTCTGTACTTATTTCCACAGTTTCACCGTCACAAAGATCAGGATCGACAGACGGGGTAATAACAGGATTCGGTAAGGTTTGATTAAGTATTTGTAAAGTATCGGTGCTGGGAATACCTGTTAATGGAAGATTGGAAGAAGTAATTCGCACCCGGTATTTATTACCGGTGGGTATGGTATCAGGTATATACCCGGGTATCGTTCCTATAGAATCCGTACTTGTAATGCTCCCCAGTATAACAGGATCATCAAATCCTCCCAGGGAATCAGACAATTCTGCAGTAAAAATATTCCCGGAAGATACTTCCACTGATTTATATTCGATCTCTAGGGGAGTCCCGGCACATTGTACACCCTGCGGAAGACCTGTAACTTTTACTGTCGGCTGTAGGTATAAAGGATGCCGGTATAACGTCAATCCGATAACTGTATCGTTTGTTACCTGACAGGAATACGCTCCTGCTTCAGCTATCGTAGGATCTCTCACAAATAAAACCGAATCGTTTGCACCACTGTATAAGTTGTTGTCGCTAATACTGGCTCCGTTATAATTCCACTGATAGTTATTATAAAGCCCATCGGTTTGTGTTTCAATTTGAAGTGTATCTTCAATAGTAAAATATAGGGTGTCAGGCAATCCTATTGAATCCTGTGGAGAATAGAGGGTAAGGATATGAATATTGGGTTCCAGATCGCCAAAACTAAATTTGTTATTTTCCACGTAGAACTGAATAACAGATTCAAGTCCTGAAAAATCAGGCAGATCCTCAAGATCATTATTCCGAATATGTATGTAATTTAAATTAGTCAGGTTGGCTAACTCTTCAGGCACTGCTCCGCTTAACCGGTTATTCTGAGCATAGAAGCGGGTAAGAGCTGACAAATTACCCAACTCATGAGGGATACTGCCGGTTAACTGGTTCTCACTGATTATAAAGCTCCAGAGACTGGTCAGATTGCCCAGTTCAGGAGGTATTGAACCTGTCAGTTCATTTCCGTACAGTTCTAAATAATACAGTTCCGACAGATTGCCTATTTCAGGGGGAATGCTTCCGGTAAAATTATTTGTGCTAAGTGATAATTGTGTTAAGTTCGACAGGTTTCCGAGTTCCGGAGGAATATAACCTGACAGCTGATTGTTATAAAGATTCAGGGTCTGCAAACTGGACATATCCTCAATTTGTGAAGGTATACTATCCGTTAGTTGATTGAAACTCAGATTCAATGTTTGCAGGTTCGGAAGTTCAGTCAGCTCAATAGGGATCGAGCCGGTTAGCTGACAACTGCCCAGCGATAATTCTATTAAACTGGCAATTGTTCCCAGTTGCGGGGGAATTGTACCACCTAATGGATTTCCTGTTAGATTCATGAAGTTAAGATGTGTCAGATCTGCCAGTTCAGTCGGAATTCCACCTGTAAGATCGTTATTGTCCAGGTAGAGTAATTGCAAATTTGACATATTCCCAATCGCCGTGGGTATTGGCCCATATAAAGAATTTTGACTCAGGTACAGATCCCAGGCTTCTGTAAGATTGCCCAGTTCAATTGGAATAGTACCGGTTAAATTATTGCCTCCCAGATAAATTTGCCCAAGATGGGTTAAATTCCCTAGCTGCGGAGGAATGGTGCCTGACAGATTATTACTGTTAAGCCTTAACCGCACCAGTTTTAACAGATCACCTATTTCAGCCGGTATGCTGTCGGATAAGGCATTATGGTCTAGTATTAAATTTTCCAGGCTGTCCAATTCTCCAATCTGAGCAGGAACAGGACCATTCAGATTATTATTGCTAAGCGATATTTCAATTACTCTGCCATTCTCAAGGGTTATCCCATACCAGGCACCCAACGTATCCGTTTTCCATCCTGTATTATTTGTCCAGCTGTCACCTGCCGTACTATCATATAAAGCCACCAGGGACAAAGAGTCCGTTTGATGATCGCCTGCAAAAGAAGCAGGAATACAAAAAAGAATCAATAAACCGGCGAATCCGGTTTTTAAAAGACCTATTAATGACCTCATGATTTTTATTTTATAGTTTATGAATTGATTGTCAGAGATGTTATGAGCAGATCTCATATAACAAATATACCATTTTAATTTCGTTGATTTATGGAATTATGCTATTTAATCATATTCATTCTCAGTATCTTGACTGGATTTAATATGTTTCATAGTCGCAAGTTTCAAGTCTCTGGTTATTAGAAGTCAGTATTCAGTACCCACTACCCAGAGCTCATCAACCAGCTATCAGAAACTAGTGCATCGAAACATAAATGCACCCCATTAAGTTAATAAAAAGATTTATCT
>CAYUAV010000118.1:444-8901 GCA_964442665.1 uncultured Bacteroidales bacterium | reverse complement strand
CGAGGGAGGATATTAAATACCAGGTTGTTGTGACCGGTGCCAGTTGTGAGGTTCCCGATACAGCCACCGTGGAGGTTCGTGTATCCGATTCACTGGTAACCAGTTTTGAACCGGATGCATATGATATCTGTGCGCCGGATAGTATAACATTTTTGAATTATTCCTATAATTCGGAAAAAAATTACTGGTATTTTGATTCAAATCCGACACCGACAATTCTTAATGATAACAGCTCAATTTCCCGATATTATACAAATCCGACAGATTCACCTGTAGTTCATACGGTTAAGCTGGTTACCATTAACAGGTTTTGTAATATTCCTCTTACCAAGGAATTCATTGTGTATCCGGAATTAAATGCTGATTTTGCACCCAACGATACGGCAGGCTGTCATCCATTCGGAATACAGTTTGATAATAATTCAACCGGAAGCATTGATACAACCAGGTTTCATTGGAACTTTGGAGACAATACCAGCTCATCGTTTGTTAATCCCTTTCATTTGTATAAAAATATAACCAGTGATGATACAACCTACGAAGTTACGCTGGTGGCAACCTCACCGTATGTATGTCGGGATACACTCCGAAAGAATATTACCGTGTATCCATTGGTATATGGGGAGTTTTCAGTTGATTCAACTTTAAGTTGCTCACCTATCGATGTCGAGATTAATCCCCAGGGTTCGATTGGGGTTGATACATTTTTATGGCATTATTATGATCCGATGATGACGGTGATGGATAGTAATCTTGTACGTTACAATAAAGTTCCTTTTGTTTTTCATCATGCCGATACTTCACAGCCAAATCCTGATACCATTAATATTGCTATGATTGCAGTAAATCGTTTTGGCTGTCGTGACACAGCAATTGAAAGGACTATTATAGTATACCCTGAGGTTTTTTCTGATTTTAATTTTTCTATTGATTCAGTTTGTGACTCGACACGTATTGATTTTTTGAATAATTCGGAAGGGTATAATCTCGATTATTACTGGGAATTCGGTGATGGTAAAACATCTTCATCAGTGAATCCTTCAAACGTATATTTTAACAGAAGTGCTAATGATACAATATATTATATCCTGCTCACTGCAACCTCTGATTATTATTGTTTAGACTCAAAGCTGGATTCGATTTTAGTGCATCCCCTGGTTCGGGCGAATTTTGGATTGGATTATCTAAACAGTTGTACTCCGGTTGATGCTGAGTTTTCTAATCTAAGTATTGGAGCTGACAGTTATTTTTGGGATTTTGGTGACGATTCTACCTCTACGTCAATGGATTCCGTTTTTGTTCATTCTTACTGGAATGAATCGGAGACGGAAGATACAACATATCATATACAACTGATAGCAACAGGTATTTCAGGATGTACAGATACAATTGAACGACAGATTTCCATACTGCCTCAGGTTGTTTCATATTTTTCTATTAGCGATTCAATAGGTTGTTCTCCATTAATAGTTGATTTTGATAATGATTCGCGGGGAGGGCTGCTTTCTTTCCTCTGGAATTTCGGGAACGGAACCTTTAGTACCAATCCGGCTCCGTTGCCAAGGAACTATACAAACTTTACCGATAACGATACCAGCTATATTATCTCGCTTACAGCCGTCAATCCTTATGGCTGCGATAGTATTACCTATGATACCGTGGATGTATATGCTTATATCGATGCCGATTTTAACCTTCCGCTAGCCGACAGCTGTTCACCGTTTATCCTGCATCCCGATAACCTGAGTTCTGCCGGTGCGCATTTCTACCGATGGGATTTGTTAAATTCAGGGCAACCTACGGATACTAACTTTATCCCCGACTTCGGAACATTAACGAATACGGGACTCGGAACAGATACGTTGTATCTCAGGTTGATCGCATTCGGAGCCGATGATCCGGAACATCTTGCCTGCGCCGACCGCGATTCTGTCAGAGTGTTTGTCCGGCCCGAGCTCTATCTTGATTTTAGCGTGGATAACGGCCTTACCAGCTGTCAGCCCTTCATTTCTCCGGTAAATGACACTGTAAATATACCCAGTGGTAATGCTTTCCAGTGGTATATCGATGATACCTATTATTCGTCACTTCAGACTCCTCCTCCCCTGAATATCGAGAACCTGGAAGATACCGATGTAGACCATTTAATTAGGTTTTCGGGACAAAGTAAATATGGGTGCCGCGATACGGCATGGCAGACGATCACTGTGTATTCCCTTGTGGATGCACGCTTTACCATAAATAAACCGGGAATATGTTCGGCCGATAGTTTTGAAATTGACCGGCGTACCAGCCGGGGCGGTATTGGTATTGTTGAGTACCAATGGGATTTTGCCGGCGATGTAGAAATTCGTGACGATTCCATATTCCGGTATTCCTTCGAGAATACAACATCCAGTACACCTGTCGTGAAGCCCATTACCCTTACGGTCAGGAATATACACAACTGTACTTCGGCAATTGTAAAGTCAATTAGTGTATACCCGGAAGTCAGGGCAAACTTTAATATTGATGATTCCACGGTATGTTTCCCGCACCCGACTGTCTTCACTAATAACACACAAAATGCCAGTATCTACTTATGGGATTTTGGCGACGGCTCAGGTTCGAATGCCACCATTCCTGTTCCGCACGAGTTCGAGAATTTCGATAATACTACCGATGAGACCTATACCATTAATCTGGTTGCCAGGTCACAATATAATTGTTACGATAGTACGGAACACCAGATTACGGTTTATGCAAAACCCAATGCCGAATTCTATTTCCCTGTATCGGTCGATTGTCCTCCATTCGAAGCCAGTATGGTAAACGAATCGGATGGGTATAATCTTACCTACCTGTGGGATTTTGGCGACGGTACAACAAGTCCGCTCGAAAATCCCGAACATATATTCCACAATACGGGTACAACCATTATTGATATACCCATTACTTTGATGGTAACTTCAGGCCGGGGATGCAGCGATACAGTGATCAGAGTGCTGAATGTGTATCCTGATGTTGTGGTTAACTTCACGGCTTCCGATAATGAAGGTTGCAGTCCGTTGACCGTGAATTTTAACGGGCAGGCGACCAATGTCAGCAACATGATATGGTATGTCGACGGGCTCGCCTTCAGTACACTTGAAGATCCTTCCTATCGCTTCGTCAATAATACTCCCGGAACACGAGACTATGAAGTCACCTTCAGCGCACATTCCATCCACGGATGCAGTGATGATACTACAAAGATCATAACCGTTTATTCAAGTCCGACAGCAGAATTTTATCCCGAACCAATCCTTCAGGATTACAATACTCAGGAGGACCGGACAACAGTTACTTTCTTTAATGAAACACCATTTCAGAATAACTGGAGTTATTTTTGGGATTACGGTGACGGAAATACGGATAATAACAGCGAAGCTTCATTTAATTATATATATGGCGATCACTTCTGGGGACCTGTTGACCAGAATGGACGGATACCGGTATACATGGTGGCATGGAATGATGAATACGGTGAATGCCGTGATACGGTGCAGTACGATATTTATATTAAAGCACCATTACCAAAAATTGCTCTTGAGGAAGACGTATCGGGATGTGTCCCTTTCACTGTAGATTTTTCTGCCACAGTTGATTATGCCTATGAGGATGATTATGAATGGGATTTTGGAGTTCCGGGAGCCACATCCAACGAAACAAGACCTAGCTACACCTATACTGAACCGGGGTACTATACGGTTAAACTTATTGTGAGAGGTGACGGCGGAATCAACTGGGATTACCGTATAATACGGGTTAACCCGAAGCCAAATATCAGCTTTACCTTTAATGATGATTCTGTATTTGTAAGAAGCCAGAACCATCCGGATGAAATAATCAATTTCTACAACCATACAACCTTTGGTAATAATTATTACTGGGGCTTTAACCTTCCATCTCAGGATTATGAATTGATACCCAATTATGTCGATACGGCTGCAGTTGCTTATTCGCTTGAAAAAGAACCCAGCTGGTACTATGATAAAACAGGTATATATTATGTATTTCTCATTTCTGAATCAGACGAAGGATGTTATGATACGCTAATAAATCCTCTTGCTATTTATGTGGTGGGTGAGGGAAGATTGGAATTTCCGACAGGCTTCTTTGTTGATCCTACTGCTCCGCGTGATAGCCATGTTTCTGATCCCAGGGATCCGGATGTGAATATATTCAGAGCGTATGGCGAAGGTGTTGAAAAATTCAGGTTGGAAGTTTATAACCGCTGGGGAGTGCTGGTATTCGAATCGGATGATATCAATTTCGGCTGGAACGGATTTATTGATGGTAAACCGGCAAAACAGGATGTATATGTTTGGAGGGCCAAAGGACGTTTTACCAACGGTGAGTCATTTGTTTTGAGTGGGGATGTTACGCTTATTATTGGCGATCCTTCTTAAAGTTTTATGAATGGATATTCATGAAGGAATCTGAACGGTTTGATGTTTATAACTATCAGGTTGTCAAAATAAATTAAGGCACTAAAAGAATTACTTTCGTTTTCCGAACCAACTATGAAATTAACCGTACTAAAGAATAAACTTTGTCATCTGTGCGTGGGCTGTACTTTTTCATATTGTTCATTTTTATCAATATAGCTGGGATTTGCCAGGATCCACAGTTCTCGCAGTTTTATTCTAATCCGCTTTATCTTGGACCATCGTTTGCAGGCGCCGTAGAAGGCAGCCGTATAGCCATGGTGGTGCGCGATCAGTGGACCGAGGCTCCTAAGGTTTTCAGGGTATACAGTTTATCGTACGATCATTATTTTTCAACTTTCAACAGCGGTATAGGAGTACTGGCATATAAGGATGTAGCCGGGACCAGCCAGCTGGGATCGGTCAATATCGGGATTATGTATTCCTATAATTTCCAGGTTTACAATGTATGGCATATCCGGCCGGGATTGTCTTTTTCCTATGTTGAACACGGCTTTTACGGCAGCCTGCTATATATGGATGAAATCGTATCAGATCATGATGTGAATACTTTGGTCCATCCGCCCAGTGGTCCGTCACGGGATATTGATGCCGGGACCTCGGTACTGGTGTATACTAAAAAAATCTGGATGGGTTCAACTGTCGATCATTTATTGACCCCATCGATACGGCTGTATGATCTGGAATCGAATATCCCGGTTAAATTCAGCCTTTACGGAGGATATGAATTTCGACGGAAGGGAAAGCTGCTTAAACCCAGCGACGAAACCATGACATTTGCATTTCATTATAAACAGCAGGCCACTATAAAACAACTCGACCTGGGAGTATACTGGTATAACTATCCGATTGTGCTGGGTTTGTGGTATAGGGGAATCCCCCTTGTGAACTCACAGCGTGGTGATGCACTGGTTTTTCTGGCCGGAATTAAAACCCGACAGATGAATATAGGGTACAGCTATGATTTTACGATCTCTAACCTTTTAGGCGCAGTACGCGGATCGCATGAGGTTACACTTACCTTTAAATTTTTACTGCCCA
Source organism: uncultured Bacteroidales bacterium (assembly GCA_964442665.1). GTDB lineage: Bacteria > Bacteroidota > Bacteroidia > Bacteroidales > UBA10428 > UBA10428. The sequence continues at coordinate 3,391 of CAYUAV010000118.1, read as the reverse complement.
AACGGACCAAGAAAGGCAGTGTTCCCTGTCCGGAGTTTTAGTCATTTACCTCAGAACAAAGCGTTTTCCCAACGATATTGGTAATTTCTGATATGTAGTCCAGTCATATGGTTCGCCTAAATCGTTGAATTACCGTTAAATTTTTGACCCGGCGATTCAATTATTATTTTATTTTTGTAGGCACTTACGAGTTATTCATTCATAAATACTATCGATGAAAAATCTATCATTAATTTTAAATGCTGTACTTTTTGTAGCAGTTATTGTGCTCTATGTTCTTTATTTTATAGGAGGTAAATCGCCTGCTGCGACTCATGAGACGGGTAAAAACGATACTTCGGGCGTTGAAATTGCACAGGAAGGTATAGTATATATTAATATCGACTCGGTATTACAAAAGTATGATATGTACCACGATCTGTCGGGTGATCTGCAGGACAAACTTAAGACTTCCGAAGCACAACTTGCCACAAAAGAACAATCGCTTCGCAAGGAAATGGAAGATTTTCAGTATAAAGTCGATCGGGGCCTGGTTACCCGTTCCGAAGCCGCCGAACTTCAACAGCAGTTAGCCCAAAAGGAACAATCGCTCTACCAACTGCAAAACAGTTTACAAATGCAGCTTGCCGAAGAAGAACAGGTGGCGCAACATAAAGTTTTGAACTCCATTATGGTATACCTGGAAAGCCTTGAGAGATCGGGAGCTTATCAGTATCAGTTTGTTTTGGGCTCTACTTTTGGCGGAAATATCCTGTATGCTGATGAGAGCAAGAATATCACTCAGGCAGTTGTTCGTGGATTAAACGAGGAGTACAAAGTAACACGGGAACAGAAAGAGAAATAATTTTTCTTTACTATGGGTTTTGCCGAAAATTATTTTTTCAGGCATTCATTTTTGATACCCCGGATTATAGAGCCCTTGCCGAAGGCAGGGCTCTTACGTTATATTGTGGTAATACCCGCATATCTAGAGGATAACCTGATCGCGACATTGAATTCCATCGTTAAGGCCGAAAACCCAAATGGCGATGTCCTGGTTCTCATTATCATTAACTTCTCAGAGTCTGATACACAGGAAAACAAGCAATACAATCTGAAACAATATAATGACCTGTCGGGGTGGTGTTCTTCACATTCGGGTCGCAATATTCTATTCAGGGCGATCCTGGCCGACAATCTGCCAAAGAAACATGCAGGGGCCGGGTTAGCACGTAAAATAGGGATGGATATTGCATTGTATCATTTCAATGGGGCTGACAATCCTGATGGAATGATACTTTCTCTCGATGCTGATGCGTTGATCGAAAAGAACTATTTTACCGCAATCGGGGAAAGTATGTTTTCTGCAAGCAAAAGAGCAGGCGGATGTATTATCCGGTTTGCCCATACGATTGAAGGTGATACGTTTTCGGGCGAAATTTATGATGCAATTGTGAGCTATGAATTGCATCTGCGATACTATAAAAATATTCTGCAACACATTGGATTTCCTTTTGCCAGGTATACGATCGGGTCGTGTTTCGGTATGCGTGCCGATGTATATAATCGTCACGGGGGCATGAACAGGAAAAAAGGTGGTGAAGATTTTTATTTTCTGAATAAATTATTTCCGCACGAAAGGTTTGTTGAAATAAATGAAACCTGCATAAATCTATCGCCCCGTCCATCACTCAGGGTTCCTTTCGGTACCGGTCCTGTGGTGCATCAACTTATTCATTCGGATTGTAAAGAAATGCTAACATACAATCCTCAGGCATTTTATGATCTGGAAAAACTTTTTGTATCGGTTGATGATCTGTTTACTGATAACATAAGGAGGGTAGATTCTTTATTTTCAGAATTTAGTATTGTTCTGAAGGATTTTCTTATTGAAAATTCATTTTCAGCTAAAATCAGAGAAATACGACGGAATACAGCTGCGATAGAATCATTTCGAAAACGCTTTTACCTCTGGTTCGATGGCTTCCGGGTTGTTAAGTATTTGAATTTTGCACATCGAGAAAAGTATCAGAAGGTTCCTGTTCAGCAGGCTGTATTGACCCTCCTGGAAAAAATGAAACGAAAGTTTAGTAACGGGAATGAACGTTATCTGCTTGATTACTTCCGACGATTGGATATGGAAGAATAAAAATCAATCAGCAATGAATCTATGGGTAATCAACAATTGAATATCAGAAAAATTTCCCTACTCTTCAACAATAACAAAGACGTCTTCATTATCTTTTTTCATCAGGTATTGTTCCCGTGCAAATTTTTCCAGATTATCATTATTTGTTTTCAATTCATTAAGTCGGGCAGCATTCTCCTTAATTTTTTCTTCATAATAAACTTTATCTTCTTTTAATTGGTTTAATTCTTTCCGGTTCTGCATGCGTTCGACCAGGTTGTTCTGGTCGAAGAACGCTACCCATACGACAAAAAGTACAGAAGCAATAACATATTTATTCTTCAGTCTTTCCATGCTGAAAAATGGTCGATTTTTTTTATTATCTGTTGCTGCTGTCATTGATAAAATTTCTGTAAATGTAAATCAGACAATCTGCAAATTAATAACAATATGGCAGAAAGTTATTTACAACTCTGCTTCGGATCATTTTATATTTTTCTGCTTTTTGAAAATATTTGGCGTTCTTATAATGATTATTGCGTAATGAGATATGGTTGCGCGAAAACATGATAAAAATCACCGTGAAAGTACGCAACCATCTAATAATTATCATGTTTTAACTATAGTAATAGGCCTAATTTTAAAGAAAAACAGATATGAACAACGGCATTTTCAATCTTCCCAATCCTGTAAATGAACAGCCATTGAAATATACACCTGGCTCCGAAGAACGACGGATACTTCAGGAAGCTTTGATTAAAGCCAAATCGCAGGCGATTGAAATTCCCATGATCATAGATGGAAAGCACATTTATTCGAATAAGAAAAAAACATGGAAAA
>CAYUAV010000118.1:0-434 GCA_964442665.1 uncultured Bacteroidales bacterium | reverse complement strand
GTATTATTTTGAGGGAAATCGTGAACATGTCGATACGGCTATACAGGCTGCAATGGATGCTAAAAGTGACTGGGAGGCTATGTCGTGGGATGAGCGGGCGTCAATTTTCTTAAGGGCTGCTGACATGATTTCAGGACCCTACCGGTCGAAAATAAATGCTGCCACCATGTTAGGCCAGTCGAAAAACGCATATCAGGCAGAAATAGACGCTGCTTGTGAAATGGCTGATTTTTTACGCTTCAATCTTAAGTTTGCCGAACGCATATATTCTATACAGCCCAATTCAATTAAAGGTATTTGGAACAGAACCGATTGGAGGCCGCTTGAAGGTTTTGTGTTTGCCCTTACTCCTTTTAATTTTACGTCGATAGCAGGAAATCTGCCAACAGCACCGGCATTACTGGGTAATACTGTTGTCTGGAAACCTTCAAAAT
>CAYUAV010000117.1:6732-8906 GCA_964442665.1 uncultured Bacteroidales bacterium | reverse complement strand
ATACTTCAAATGTCATTAATCATCAATCACCATTACCGAATATTCTTTTTAAATTGCAGATTCTTTTTGATACTAAAAAATTATTCTGGTTAATGCTTATCGTATGAACACAAAATTCATTATCCCCACTGTTGTTATTATTGCCGTGGTTGCAGCTGTATTATTATACGATACCCCGCGTAAGGAATATAAAAAGATCCATGGCGATACCCAGGGAACGACCTATAACATTACCTGTGAATATGCCAGGAACAGGGACCTGAAACCTGCTGTCGAAAAAGTCCTCAGCGACTTCGATATGTCATTGTCCACATACCTTCCACAATCCCTGATCTCACGCATAAACCGGAACGATCCTACCGCTGAGACCGACGACAAATTTAATAAGGTATACGAAGTCGCCCACCGGGTATATGAAAAGAGCGGGGGCCTGTTCGATATTACGGTTGCACCCATTGTTAATGCCTGGGGTTTTGGTTTTATGCCGGGCGCTGATGTCGACAGTGCCATGATCGACAGCCTGCTGCAGTTTGTGGGTATGGATAAGGTCCGCCTCGAAGGCTGGAAGGTAATAAAAGACGATCCGCGCATTATGTTCGATGTGAATGCCATTGCTCAGGGATATTCCGTCGATGTGATGGCTGCTTTTCTCGACAGTATGAAGATAGAGAATTATATGGTCGAGATCGGGGGAGAGCTGAAGTGCAAGGGTAAGAATCCGAAAGGCGAAGACTGGAAGATCGGCGTCGACCGCCCCGAGGAAGGAAATATGGTTGCCGGTGCCGATCTGCAGGCTATACTGGCCATTAAAACAAAAGCGCTGGCTACTTCGGGCAACTACCGGAAATTTTATGAAAAAGACGGGGTGAAATATGCCCACAGTATCAACCCGATAACCGGATATCCTGTTTTGAGCCGGCTGCTGAGTGCAACGGTATTGGCTGACGAATGCATTGTTGCCGATGCATTTGCCACGGCATTTATGGTTATGGGACTTGAAGAAAGTATCCGCTACCTTGAAAACCAGGATGAACTGGAAGCCTACCTGGTATACAACGATGAAGAAGGGAACTATAAGGTTTATGCCACTGCCGGCATGAAGGAACATATTATAGAGCAAAGGAAATAATTAAAACCTGCATATAGTTAAACAGATATAATGTTCGACCCCCCTGTACTTTTGCTTCATCATAAAAGGACCGGGATTTATTTATTGCAAGACAGGTTCGGAGTTTTAAAGAGGAAATGCCTGTTGACTTTATGCATTAGGTAAGAAAATCTTATTACTAAGTATTCAGTATTTCCTACCTGTTTTTAGCCGGCACTTCCCTTTCACAGGCACAGCTAAAGCCTTCTTCACCATTATCAACCATACAGCAGCTACCGGTTGGCAGACTGGCATTTTTATCGAAAAGGGCCCTGATACCAAATCCCAGTCCGGCAATAACCAGCAAAATAACCGATATAATAATAACCTTAATGATCATAGCTGTATACTTTGAAGTAAAACAAACGGGAACCTTTAATGTTCAGGGTAGGCGACTGATATCGACTTTTAATTTCGAAGGATGCAACCGGGGTCTTTTATTGCCTTTCATCCGGTTCCATTGCTGTTGTTCCTCACATTTGGCGCAGGTAATTCCCAGTTCGCGCATTTTACGGTTACGGCCTACCTCAGTCTCGGGAAATTTCCCGCCACGAACGAAAAAAATCCGGATCCCCAGTGCAACGAATGCAAAGGCAACAAATAGGGCAGACAAGATAAAAACTTTCATGAAGTAAAAGTAATAAACTATCCGTTAAGGAACGATTTTAGGGTATCCTTCCATTAAAAATACAGAAGTCAATATCCAAAATACAAATAATAACCAAATTCGAATACATAAATTCCAAGGAGTAGTAAAGATTTTGGTTTGTAATTTGAAAAGTTCGAGATAGATTGTTAATTGGAATTTCTTTTTTGGAATTACCCTATATTTAAAACCAACCTGAATTTTATCTGTTAGTAATCATTGCACTTAATGTCCATGTAATCTATTTTTGAACAAAAGATGTGAAGATGCCAAAAGAAGAGGAAGTATTGACCGGTTCGCTTTCTTTTACTGATTTCAGGAAGGAAATACTGCACGATTATCTGCTGGCGCAACAGAGCAGACAGCTAATCCTAATTGGCA
>CAYUAV010000117.1:0-6722 GCA_964442665.1 uncultured Bacteroidales bacterium | reverse complement strand
GGCAGAAAAGAAGTTCTTACCGGAAAGGCCAAATTCGGTATTTTTGGCGATGGAAAAGAGATAGCGCAGTTAGCTTTGGCTAAAACGTTCTGTAAAGGCGACTGGCGGTCAGGGTATTACCGCGATCAGACCTTTATGCTTGCAACAGGTATGTTTTCGCTTCAGGAGTTTTTTACCCAACTTTATGGAGTTACCGATTCGGCTCTGAATCCTTCCAACAGCGGAAGATCGTTCAATAATCATTTTTCGACCCGAAATATCGATGAAGAAGGAGAATGGGTCGACCTGATGGATCAGCCGAATTCGTCGGCCGATATATCACCTACCGGGGGACAAATGCCTCGTCTGCTGGGCTTAGGATTAGCCTCAAAATTATTTCGTGAAAACAAAGATCTGCATCCATACAAAAACCTGACACATAAAGGAAACGAGGTGGCATTCGGTACTATTGGTGATTCCAGTACATCGGAAGGACATTTCTTCGAGGTGATGAATGCAGCCGCCGTAAAACAGGTACCCATTGCTGTGGCCGTGTGGGACGATGGTTATGGCATTTCGGTAGAGAAGAAATATCAAACCGTGAAATCTTCCATATCGGAGGCTTTGAAAGGATTTGAGAAACATAACGGAACTAATGGCATACTTATTTATAAAAGCAAGGGTTGGGATTATCCGGGGTTATGCAAGTTGTTTGCCGAGGGCGTCGACCGGTGCCGGAAGGAACATATCCCCGTGCTCTTTCATATCGATGAAATAACCCAGCCACAGGGCCATTCGACATCGGGTTCACACGAACGCTATAAATCAGCTGAGCGGCTTAAATGGGAGGAGGAGTATGATTGTCTGCAAAAAATGAGGGAGTGGATACTCAGCCGGCAGATTGCTTCGGCAGTTGAGCTGGAGGGCTTAGAGGAAAAAGCACGGCGCGATGTGCTGAAAGCCCGTGATGAGGCATGGAAGCTGTATCAGGAACCTATTCAGAAGGAGAGAGAAGAACTTCTGAACATCATTGAAAACCGGGGGTGTATGTGTAAGAAGGACCGTATCGATAAGGTATCCGTCGTAGCAAAGAACCTGCGCGGTATCAAAGCCCCAATCCGTAAAGACGTTATTGCCGGTGCAAAAAAAATACTCCGTTATATTTGTTCCGACTGTCCGAAACGGGATGAATTGCAGAAAAATCTGTCTGTATGGTTCGATCGCCGGTTTGTCAGCAAATTCGAAAAGTACAATGCCTTCATGTATCTCGAGAACCAACATTCGGCTCTTAATGTAGAGGGCATCCGGCCTGTATATTCCGAAAATACCGATGAAGTGCCGGGACGTGAAATACTGCTACAGAACTTTGACAGGTTGTTTGCCAAGTATCCCTTGCTGGTTGCATTCGGAGAGGATGTTGGTAAAATAGGAGGTGTAAATCAGACCTATGCCGGCCTGCAGGAAAAATATGGCGAACACAGGATATTCGATACCGGTATTCGCGAAACTTCTATTATTGGGAAAGGAATCGGGATGGCATTAAGAGGATTCCGGCCTATTGCCGAAATTCAGTATTTCGATTACTTACTTTTTACACTGCAAACCATCAGTGATGATCTGGCAACAACACACTGGCGCACTGCAGGAAGGCAGGCTGTTCCTCTTATTATCAGTACCCGGGGTCATCGTTTTGAAGGGATTTGGCATGCCGGCTCTCCCCTGAGCATGATCATTAACTCCGTCAGGGGTGTTTACGTTTGTGTTCCCCGGAATATGACGCAGGCAGCGGGTTTTTACAATACGCTTCTGAAAGGAGAGGATCCCGGTCTGGTCATTGAGCCCCTGATCGGCTACCGGTTGAAAGAATATATGCCGGAGAATATCGGTGAATACCAGATACCTCTTGGTGAGCCGGAGATATTGAATGAGGGAACCGATGTAACATTGGTGACCTATGGTTCCTGCGTGCGAATTGCTGAAGATGCTGTAAAACAGCTGAAGGAATTTAATATCAGCGTTGAACTAATAGATGTTCAGACCCTTCTGCCGTTCGATCTGAGGGATACTATTGCAGAATCGATTAAAAAGACAAACAGAGTAGTGTTTTTCGATGAAGATGTTCCGGGCGGGGCAACGGCCTATATGATGCAGAAAGTGCTGGAAGAACAAAAGGCCTATAAATACCTCGACGCCGAACCACGAACCCTGACGGCCATGGAACACCGTCCGGCCTATGCTACCGATGGCGATTACTTCTCAAATCCCAATGCCGAGAATGTTTTCGATACGATCTATGAATTGATGCATGAGGCAAAGCCGGGTAAATATTCTTCCCTGTATTAATTAAGTATTTTCGGAATTTAATTATCTGACAATACGGTTTCAAGTATCCATTCCGACTCTTCACTGGTTAAATCGGAGCTGCCATCAAAGGTTGCATACTCGCCGTACATATCGTCCCAGCAATGATACTGCCTGCCGAAAAGTTGCTGGCTATCCAGGTAAGTAACCTGATTTATCAGTATCGATTTCCAGTTTTGGGCATAGGTTGTTCGGATCTCTGAAATAGGAGCAATACCATATTCCCCGATAAAAAGAGGTTTTTGAAATTCCACTACAATTTTTTGAACGTCCTGGTCAATTTTTCTTTTCCATTGCTCGAGGGTTGGTGAACCCCATGGAGCAACATAGGCGTGACTTTCCCAAACAATATTTTCTCTGTTTACCGGGTTTACCGTTGGCTTCCAGTATGAATCCCATAAAAATGGAATATCAACTATAATATACTGCATCGATCCCGTACTTCTTATGGTATCTACGATTTGTTCCATAAAGGAACTATATGTCTGACCCAGATGTATGGCTGTTGTCTCGTCGGGTATATCAACCTGGCAGAAGGGCTCGTTCATGATACTGTACATCACATAGGAATTTTCTTTGTAACGATTGGCAATATATTTCCACAGCCTGATAAAAGCATTACGGTTTATTTCCTGAACGGTAACATCCAGATCAAAAAAATCACGTATCACAGCATCGTATTCAGTTTTATCGGTTGGAGCAGGAATTATGTTTTCCCATAACCAGGAAGGAAGGCTAAGGTATATGGCCCAATCGGCTTGTGCGCTAAAACCTGTAATGGTTAGTATACAGTATAGTTGATTCTGCGTACACCAGTCCACCCAAACATCGATAAAATTGTTAAAGAATTCTTCGTTGGGAATATTTCGTTCAGGCATTAAATCAGGTATGCCAATCTGGTGAATTTCAATACAATTTGCTCCGGCATTTTTAATTCGCATTACATCCGAAAGGGTAAACCACGTTTCACGGGGTGATACTGCAGCAGCGTGCGAACCTTCTTTTTTCATCCGTTCGTTCCAGGTTGCCTGTATACCTTTCAACATAAACTTTTCTTGCGGCACTATTTTTTCTTTTTTACAGGAAATCAGAAGAAGGACTACGAATATTGCATATGTAAATAATAGCTTTCGGATTAACATATGATTTCAAGTTAGGAAAATTAGAAGCGAATAAATATAGAAATAGCCACATTATATTTAACGAAAATACCCCAAACCAGCAATTTTTTCGCGTAAATGAAAAGATAAATAATTCATAAAATGGCTATTATACCTCTCGTATTTCTTCCGTCAATACGAATGGTAAGAGCCGAGTCGAAACAAACATGACGTAAATTATCACTTTCATAACAGGCGTCGAGGGAGTTAAGATAATCAAGATTGATAAATCCATCGTTAATGTGAGGGGCCAGGGCAAAATATCCTACCCCGAAACTGGTCAGGTTATGGAAGAAATGTGTTCCCTGGCTGGGATCGACCTTATAATCTTCTATACCCAGTTCGATAAGCAGTCGGATATTGGATATCTGTGACCACTTAACAGGAATACCAAGCCATGGATCGGCTGAACCCCAGCGTCCGGGACCAATCAGCACATAGTATTTTTTTTCCTGTGCCAGTTTTCTGTTAAGGGACTCAATTTCGCGGGCAATATTTTTATTCTGCGATGGGTTAAAATTTGCGGTCTTAATATATACAATATCGCGGATTCCTTCAATACTTCCGTTTCCCATTGCTTTCTCCGAAGAGAGGATTAACCGGTCCTTAGGAATTTCACTCAGATCGATATCGAATCGTCCGTAATACGTAACAATGGGACGCACCTGGAGATAATTAAATATCTTTGGCTCGCCTTCAGGAGTGTCAAGATTTGCTGCAAATTCAATTTCGACCGGATGATTCAAGGCATCGGAACTGGTTGTGAGAAGATCCGTTATTATATCCGCCAGCGGGAAAGCATCATGGTTGAGTACATTTGAAAAAGTAATGATCCTTTTTCCCTCGTATAGCAAACCATCGCGGATTACCTGGTTATTCAGATCGTATGTTGAGGCAGCATATCTGAAAGAATTGTCCGGTTCAGCTTCTTTAACGGGAATATGCAGCAAATTGATCCTGTCATCGACCGAGGGTTTGAAATTTTCGAGATCCATATCGATGGCGTAGAAATATTTTTGTGTGTCCTTTAGAGCCTGATTGGGCGAGGAGAGTTGTAATATATTCCGGGGGTACTTTGGCGAAAAACGTAAAGCTACACCACCTTCGACTATCTGTTTTCCCAACCCGTAAGCCAGGTTTACAATTCCTTCTTCTGCTTTTTCCTTACCGACCGGATAGTAATTCAGAGACCGGGCAACACCCGAAAGGGTAGGATAGAAGCGTCCGTTATAAGTATTACCGCAAACCGATTGTATGATAATAGCCATTTTTTCCTCATCGATAAGGTTTGAAGTGGCCAGCAGGTATGATTTACTTTCCTGGAAAAAAACCGAAGCATACACACTCTTAATCGCCTGTTCAAGTTTCATTACAGCAATTGCCGGATCGCTGATCGGTGGAACCATGTAGGTATTATAGATGCCCGCAAAGGGTTGCAAAAGGGAGTCTTCGAGCTTACTCGACGATCGTACGGCAATGGGATTCTGTGCAATAGTGGCAATAATGTACAGATCGTCTTTCAGTTTTTGGGGAAAATCGGCTTTGAGGAATTGATTAAGTATTTCCTCATCATTGGAAGTCGATAAAGCCTTTGGGTACAGGTTATTTCTCAACATAAACTCATCGAACACATCTGTATTCAATACTACTGTGGGTGGCACCGAAATAATAATTCCCGGATATTTGTTAATCAGGTTTTCTTTCTTCAACACTGATGACATAAATGCGAGTCCCCGGGCCTTTCCGCCCATGCTACCCTGTCCGATCCGTGAAAAAAGAAGATAATCGTCGAATTTACTGCGATTAAATTCGGCAATAACCCCTCGGGCCTTGCTTACCCTGAAATCGGCGATACTGTTATAAATATAATTCCTTACGTCGTCCGGATTTGAAAAGTCGTCGTATCTCGCTTCTTTAAAGCGTTTAGCAATAGGAAACAGGGCTCTGGCATTAAGCCATTTCGAAAAATCATCTTTTCGTGTATGATATTCCAGGATATCATCCGGTACCGAAAGAATTAGTTCCTGTAACGATTTCAGATCGCGGGCAACGAAAGCCACCTTCATGGTCTTCGGATCGAGGAATACAAATTCGCCAAATCCGAAATTCTTAAATATATATTCCTTAAGCTCGTTCAGCAGGTTTTTGGAGTATTTGTTTAAAAAACCGGAATTCAGCTGGTCGGCCAGTGCTTTATTCAACGGATCGGACGATTGGAGCAGGAACGGAATATTCGGATCTTCCTTTTTTACCATTTTCCCGAATCTGAGTCCTGCTTTTTCTTTGGTATCTCTCTGGTCGGGGGAGATCTTATAGCTTACATCGGAAATAATGCCAAGTATGTGACCGCGGTATTTCTTAAAGCTGGCAACGGCTTCCTGGTAATTTTTGGCGAGGAGTATTTTAGGCCTTCCGCGCCGGCGTAACATCTGCTGGTGTTCGTTCAACGCTTCCTTAACGAATTCTTTCGACTGTTCCAGGATAATCCGGTACAAAAGAGGTAAATACGAAGAAATATACCGGACCGAATCTTCTACCAGCAGAATTGACTGAACCCCGATGGTAAGAATATCATTCTCGGCATTCATGGAGTCTTCAATAAGCTTGATAATTGCCAGAAAAATATCCGGGTTGCCCAACCAGCAAAATACATAATCGACCGCCGAGAGGTCCTCCTTTTCCAGTTGAAGCGATACTTCGCGTGAGAAGTGAGTGAGCACTACGACCGGAATTTCCGGGTTCAGCTGTTTGAGTTGTTTTGCAAGATGAAATGCATCGGTATCACCCGTGCTGAGCATTTCTATTACAAGATCGATATCTTCCTCTTCCAATATCCGGAAAGCTTTTCTGGCTGAGCTGGCATGGATAAAAACTGGCGGATAACGCAGATTTAGCGAAACATATTCAATAAAAATATGCTCATCGATACGGCCATCTTCTTCAAGCATATAAAAATCGTACTGGCTGCAAATCACCAGTACTTTCCGTATCCTTTTCTGCATAAGCAGGTTAAAGGAAGTTTCGACAGAGTAGGAAGGATGATTGTTATTGGTTCGATCGGGCATTACATTGGAACTAAGCTATTCGAAACGTATGGCCGCTTTTTAAAAGATCGTTTACACTGGTTATTTTTGATCTTTTTTTTGCTTCTTTGATTTGTTTGTAAAGCATACACTCATAAACATCGGTTTTCCATTCCCTGATAATACCCATAGCCACGGG
>CAYUAV010000116.1:0-8918 GCA_964442665.1 uncultured Bacteroidales bacterium | reverse complement strand
TTCAATTCCTGCAATAAAATTTAATGAGACGAACGGGAGTCCTGAACGATTAGTTGCTTTTGAAATTGTATCATCTCCGGTGAGGGAAGAAAAAGAGAAGAATAACAAAATATCTTACCCGGAGAATAAATCCGCCAATAGTTCATTATTGGCCAGCGGGTATTGGTATAGAATTAAAGTGACAGAATCGAATATATATAAGTTGAGCTATTCGGATATTACAGGTATGGGATTTTCAAATCCGGCAAATATCAGGATTTTTGGTAATGGTGGTAAACAATTGAGTTACCGGAACGACGATCCCCGGCCTGTCGACCTTGTCGAAATTCCTATTTATATGAATAAAGGAAGCGACGGGGAATTTAATGAAGGCGATTACATTCTTTTTTATGCCGAGGGACCCGTAACCTGGCAGTACGATACGAGTAACAATATATTCAGTCAGAAGCTGCATGCATATTCCAACGCTATTTATTACTTCCTGACAACCTCGCATGGATCAGCAAAAAGTATCGGTTCAGTTGATAATCGCAATTTAAATGAAAATATTAATGTAAGTTCATATACTGATTGTGCTTACTACGAAAAGGAAAATTATAATCTTATCGGATCAGGGAGGAATTGGTATTCGTTGCGTTTCAGTGAAGAACCTTTTGACACAACTTTTACCTTTCCAAATTTACTTGCTAATTCGACTATCAAAATAATGGGAAAGGCTGCTGGGCGATCGGTCAATATCCGTACAGCGCATCTATTATTAAACGGACAAAATGTTATGAATTTTACATTTGGAAAAATTTATACACAGTATGGTTGGCTGACTTATGCAGTTGATAAATTATTTGAATATGAATATACGTCTTCAGAAAAGCAACAAGATGTGAGTTTAGTGTATGATAAAGTTGATATAACCGATCTGGCGTTCCTCGATTATATTACCATAAATGCCCGGTGTGAGATCAAGCTAAATGACTTACCCCTGTTTTTCAGGGACATGACTTCAGTAACTGAATCCGGTATAGCGAAATTCACGGTTAAAAATGCTTCATCCGATACAAGAATCTGGGATATCACTGATATTAATAATACATATGCAATCCAGGGTGAATTATCTTCGGCTGATTACAATTTTAAAGGAGATGTCTCTGAATTGAGGCAATATGTTGCTTTTAATATCAACGGCACATTTCCTACCCCAATAATCAGTTCCGGTGAACGGGCTGTGGGAGAGGTTCCAAATCAAAATTTAAGGGCTCTCCCGGTGCATCAGTATATTATAATTGCACCAGAGGTTTTTCTTGATCAGGCTCAAAGACTTGCCGATCATCGTCGCCAGAAGAATGGATTTTCTACATTGGTCGTTACACCACAGATGATATATAACGAGTTTTCCTCAGGAACTCCCGATGTCAGCGCCCTTCGTGATTTTATACGGCATCAGTATTTGAAAAGCAGTGGTGAAGATACTCTGAAATTTGTATTGCTCTTCGGCGACGGATCGTTCAATAATCATATGTATACAGACGGAAATACTAATTATATTCTTACCTATCAGTCCAAAGAATCCCTATCACCTACTTCTTCTTATGTATCTGACGATTTCTATGGTATGTTGGGTGAAGGCGAAGGTGGTGAGGTTGAAGGTGGTGAGCTTGTAGGTGATCTTGACATTGGTATTGGCAGATTGACAGTTAAATTAAATGACGGTAACGATTATGAAGCCGATGATGTTGTGGATAAAATTATTTCGTATGATACTTGTAAATTCACCGACTGGCGGAGAACTCTTTGTTTTGTTGGAGATGACGGATACGATTCCGGAAATATCAGAGATTATAATACCCATATGGAGCATTCAGACTATTTTGCCAACTATATTGAACAGAATTATCAGGGATTTGAGATAAAAAAGGTATATCTCGACGCTTATCCTCAGGTCAATACTGCCTCTGGCCAAACTTATCCGGAAGTGAACAGGGAATTAAAAAATTTATTTAATAAAGGAATATTGTTATTTACATACACGGGTCACGGAAGTGAAAATCAGATCGCGGGTGAGCGTATTTTAGAAAAGCAGGATGTGATCGGAATGAAAAATGGGGATGTGCTTCCCCTTTTTATAACAGCTACCTGCCAGTTTAGCAAATTTGATCATGTTGCTACCGAGGGAGCTGATATCCACAGCATTAGTGCAAAAACAACTGCCGGCGAGGAAGCTCTTATTAATCCCGAGGGTGGGGCTATTGCTCTACTGAGTACTACCAGAGTCGTTTATTCTGATTCGAATAAACAACTGGTGTCAGCTGTTCTTTCCTATATTTTCCAAAAAGATTACAAAGGGAATTACTACTACCTGGGTGATATTTTACGTAAGGCTAAAAATGATCTCGATATTCAGATTAACAAACTGAATTTTAGCCTGTTGGGCGATCCGGCAACAAAGCTTGCCATTCCTGAGTATCGGGTGTGTACCGATAGTATTAATCATGTATCGATTCATGAGGAACTGGATACGCTCAAGGCTTTTGGTTTGATTACCGTTTCGGGATATGTAGCATATGATGACAGTACTATTATGAACGATTTTAATGGTTTCGTTTATCCGAATGTATATGATAAAAAAGTTGAAATAACAACATTTGCAAACGATCCGGAAATGATTCCCTTCGTATACAAGGATCAGAAAAATTTGCTTTACAGGGGTAAGGCAACCGTAACAAACGGCCGGTTTAAATTTAGTTTTGTGGTGCCAAAAGATATTTCCTATAATATAGATTATGGGAAAATAAGTTATTATGCCGAGAATGGATCGATTGATGCCAAAGGCGAATTCAGGGACGTTCTTATCGGGGGTACTGAAGATAGTGCAGCAGATGATTTTAAGGGTCCGCTCATTGATTTGTTTATGAATGATAATCGGTTTATTAATGGTGGCATGACTAACAATGAACCTTATATATACGCAGAATTATTTGACGAAATGGGCATAAATACTTCAGGTGTGGGCATAGGTCATGATATTGTTGCGGTTTTGGATGAGAACTACCAGGAGCCCTATGTTTTAAACGATTATTATGAAGCTACTATCGATAGTTACCAGGCAGGTACTGTGCGCTACCAGTTGAGAGACCTCGAAAGCGGGGAACATTATTTATCATTAAAAGTATGGGATGTCTATAATAATTCTTCGGAGGCCTCTATCAATTTCGTTGTTAAAAAAGGTGATGGATTGATCCTGGAGTCGGTATACAATTATCCGAATCCTGCGAATGAATATACTTCTTTTATATATACACATAATGCCCCTGGAGAAGATCACGAAGTTACCCTGGACGTTTTCGATTTATCAGGTCGACTCGTTACACGTATCAGTGAAACGCGATATGAAAGCGGCTTTGTCTCCAGTCCGTTGGAATGGAATCTGCAAGGAAGCGGGAACAGCCCTCTGGCTCCTGGAATCTATCCTTACAGACTTATGGTTAAAACATCGCTGGGAACAGCATACATTAATCAAAAGCTAATAATATTGCGCTAAAACGTACGTTATCTAATTAATTTTTATATTTGCGAACTACTTAATTTTCACAGGATGATTAAAAAGATATTACTTGTACTGATTTCTTTTATAGCTCCATTGTTATCAATGGCACAGAGTGGTGATGTTAATGTTTCCGGGCAGGAACTGAATGCAATTTTGACCACTGTTCCATTCCTTACAATTGCTCCCGATTCACGGGCAGGTGCCATGGGTGATGCAGGTGTAGCTACTTCGCCCGATTTAAGTTCACAACACTGGAATCCGGCCAAATATGTTTTTATGGAAGAGCGTATGGGTTTTGGAATTTCCTATACTCCATGGCTTGCAAGCCTCGGTGTTACCGACCTTAATCTGTTGTATCTGTCGGGTTACTATAAATTTGCCGGCAATCAATCATTAAGTCTTGGGCTTAGGTATTTTGACCTCGGGACTATCAACTATACAAACGAGTTGGGCGAGCCAATGGGATCAGGAAAACCAAACGAATTAGCCGCAGATCTTGCATATGGTATGCTATTTTCAGAGAACTTCAGTGGAAGCTTACTGTTTCGGTTTATTTATTCCGATATAGCAGGAGGAACTGGTACCCTGAACAATATTGAATATAATCCGGGTATATCGGTAGGCGCCGATTTAGCCATTTATTATCAGAAGCCTTTGCAGATCGATAATCGCGATGCTGAAATGGCTTTTGGATTGGACATTTCCAATATTGCTACAAAAATGTCATATTCCGAAGGCGATACCAAGGAGTTTGTACCTACGAACATGAAGCTTGGAGGTCGATTTACAATCGATCTGGATGAATACAACTCAATTAGTGCTACTATTGATCTGAATAAATTACTTGTGCCCACACCTCCCAGAATGCAGGGTGATTCAATAGTTGCCGGACATTCAAACAATGTGGGTCCTATTGCCGGAATTATTCAATCCTTCTACGATGCACCTGGTCAGCCCTGGAAAGATGGAGGCGAGCCAAGCGTGCTAAAGGAAGAACTGAATGAAATTATGATTTCCGGAGGTGCAGAATATTGGTATCGTAAACAATTTGCTGTCAGAGCCGGATATTTCTATGAAAATGCTAGTAAAGGGAATCGCAAATTTATTACAGCCGGTATCGGTCTTAAACTGAATATTTTCTCACTTGACTTTTCATATCTCATTGCTACCGGTAGAACCAGTCCGTTAGACAGGACCAAGCGTTTTACACTAGGATTCACTTTTTAGTACTCTATGCGCTTGGGTTACCGAATAGGATTTGGTTATGATGTGCATCAACTGTCAGAGAACAGAAAATTAATACTGGGTGGTATCGAAATACATTCGGAAAAAGGGTCATTAGCTCACTCCGACGGAGATGTATTGATTCATGCCATTTGCGATGCTCTTCTCGGAGCCGCCTGTCTGGGTGATATCGGAATTCATTTTCCCGATAATTCTTCAACATATAAAGATATCGACAGTAAAATATTGCTTAAGCATGTTATGGAATTATTGGCAAAAGAAGGTTATAGGGTGGTGAATATCGATTCCACCATATCGCTTCAACGGCCGAAGCTTAAACAATACATTCCGGAAATGCAGCAAAAGCTCGCTCCCATACTAGGGATTCAATCCAATGCAATAAGTATTAAAGCCACAACAACGGAAAAACTTGGATTTATTGGCCGTGAGGAGGGAATCTCTGCACATGCCGTAGTCCTTATTGAGAAATAGATTCAATAAATAATTTTATAGTTACGGAATACAATAGCCACAATTACTTTTACCCAATCAGAAAATACCTACCTTTATAGAAACGATTCGGTATGGGTAAAGTGCTGGTCATTGGAGCTAGTACGAATCCAAAAAAAGTTTCATATCATGCGGTCAGAAAGCTGCTTCTTCACCGATATGATGTAGTACCTATAGGTATCAGGGAAGGAGTTATAGGAACCTGTCCGATCATAAAAGGTAAACCCATTATCGATACGGTCGATCTTATTATTCTATACATAAACAGTGAAAAACAAGAGGAATATTATGACTATATTGTAGGGCTTAAGCCAAAAAGGCTTTTGTTTAATCCGGGGACAGAAAATCCTGTATTGTCAAGACTGGCAATTCAACATGATATTGAAATAATATATGATTGTGCACTCACACTTATAAATGCCGGAGTTTGGCACTTTTAAAGAATACTGGTTATGAGAAATACAAAGGCTTATTATGTAATATTTAATCTCGTAAAAGGATTGTTATGGCTGGGGGTTTTTATCGTTGCATATCTTCTGTTCAAGAAGTATGTTAATGTCGACTATCTGGTCTGGCTTAGGCCCATGTTTAATAATGAACCCCTGATTATTTTTATCTTTCTGGTTTCTGAAATTATTGTTGGTATAATTCCTCCGGAAATATTTATCATCTGGGCTCTGCGCGACGATCAACTCTATAATTTTATCTTCAGAGTATCTTTGCTAGCAATAATATCCTATTGTGCAGGCATAGTTGGATATTTTATCGGACATTATCTGAACCGCTCAAAATTCTTTCGCTGGACAAAACGACGTTTTCTGACAAAACTTGACAGCCGGCTTCAATCTTTTGGTATGTACCTGATACTTATTGCTGCCATGACACCTTTACCCTTCTCGGGTGTTGCCATGCTGATAGGCTCAGTTCGTTATCCTTTTAAAAGATTTGTATTATTTGCATTATCCCGTTTCGTCAGATTTGCATTGTATGCAGTAATATTCTGGCAAATCGATCCAAATATTTAGGAATGAAAAACCATGAACGGTATATTGCTATGGTAGAATAACCGGTGGGTAAGACTTGGTTTAATAACCTTCTCTAATAAATTTCTTTTTCGTGTTGTCAGAGAAATGATATTAATAGAGTTATTTTTAATATAGTCGTCGATTGCATTAAGTATATTGTCTTTTCCTGTGAGTAGTTCACAATGGACATCAATTTCTTCATAGGCCTTTCGAAAATATTCCTTCAATCCGTCCATTTTTAATTTTTCCCATTTCCCGTTCTCACTGCCTATATGCAGGCAATAAATTGACAGATTCATCAGTCGGGCAAATCCCATCAGCTTTTTTATACTCATAAAATCCGATTCGTCATAATCTGTAAGGAAAAGTATCTTTTTTAGCTGGCTCTGACCAATGAATGTATAATCTTCGGGTACTGCGATAACAGGGTATTTCAGCTTTTTAATGGCTATTTCTGTTATGCTGCCCAAAATCGAGTTTTCTCTTTTATCTTTTCCTCTTGTACCCATTATTACCAGATCAGGCTCGTAAACATCAGAGAATTTTTGTATCTCATCTTTTGCCAGGCCAGGCTTTACTACTTTACCAATATGAGAAGCCGGAAATCCTTTCCACTCTTTTTGTTTGATTAAAGTATCATAAAAGGAGTCAATATTATTCGTTTCTTCCTCCATTAATTTCATGGTTACTTCATCCCTCAGCTTTTCCTGGGTACTCTTATTACCCGTCAATGAAATCAAATCGTAAGCAGGAGAGTAAAAAGCATGGAAAATTGTGATTGCAGCATTGGCTTTATGCGCAATTTTAAGTGCATACCGGCAGGCTAGCAGACTGTATTCGGAATAGTCGACCGGTACAAGGATTTTTTTAATGTCAGCCAGATTTTCCAAAACAGTATAATCAGAATAAATTGTTTTTTAATAGTTGTAGTACTGAAAAAATTGAATTAATAGTCTTCTTTTGTATAAATTGCGTTTACTTCATACCATATTCCACTTCCTTCATCAACAAAATAGCGCCAGGAAATTTGCTTGTAATTCGAAGAAATAGTACCTGAGCCATAGATCTTATAACCATCGCCCACAGTTTGATTGGAAAGTATCAAATCCATTCCCGAAATATTGGCAACAGCATCAATCCCAGATCCTAGCTCCAGGAAATTACTAATTAAAATTGAAGTAGAGTCCAACGGGCTAATATCGATATAAACAGGATAGGAATCCTGTGCGCTTTTAAAGGGATTGTTTTCTTCCACTTTCCATCTGCCTTCAAGCCTTTCAGCTACGGTTAAATTTGTTTGGTCGTCGAGCAGTTCGCATGAGTATAAGACCATAAACAGGCTTATAAATAGTAAAGGGAGTATTCTCATTGTTTTCATAGCAGTAATATTTTTGAATATGTTACCAAAATTATGCCAATAATTTAACAATATGAGATTAAACTTGCATTCAGTTACTTTATATCTTTACGAAAAAACCATGTGTTTTGTTTTCTATCTAAACCATTAAAAATGAAATTATTGCTATTACTATATCATGTACTGTTTGCTTTAATAATCAGCGCGCCTTTAAAAGCTTCCGATACAGTTCCCGCCATCGATACCAGTTCGGTTACTATAGTATTTGCCGGCGATATAATGGGGCATGATACCCAGATTGAAGGGGCGCTTGATTCCATTTCCGGAACCTATAATTATAAACCGACTTTCCAATATATCTCCAACTATATAACTGACGCTGATATCGCCGTAGCCAACCTGGAAGTTACGTTAGCCGGCCCTCCATATAGCGGATATCCTCAATTTTCGAGTCCTGATGAGCTGGCTGAGGAAATAAAAGAGGCCGGCTTTGATATTCTTGTAACCGCAAATAATCACGCTCTCGACAGGGGCGAAGCTGGTTTAAAGAGAACACTGGATATGCTTGACAGTCTTGGATTTTACCGGGCCGGGACCTATCGCGATTCTATTGAACAGGCCAGCATTCATCCTCTGATTATCGAAAAAAACTCGATACGGATCGCATTATTGAACTATACCTATGGTACAAACGGACTAAAAATCAAACCACCACTAAGGATAAACAGGATTGACACGGCCATCATGGGATAGGAGATTAACAAGGCAAAACTTGCTGACCCGGA
Source organism: uncultured Bacteroidales bacterium (assembly GCA_964442665.1). GTDB lineage: Bacteria > Bacteroidota > Bacteroidia > Bacteroidales > UBA10428 > UBA10428. The sequence goes on along the minus strand of CAYUAV010000116.1, from coordinate 476 downwards.
TTTTATAATTGTATGTATTCACTGGGGCAATGAATATGAGCGGGAAGAAAACTCATATCAGGATAAACTGGCTCTATTCATACTAAGTAAAGGCGCCGATGTCATTATTGGCTCTCATCCTCATGTTGTTCAGCCGGTTCGGTTTATTTCCCTGCCGGGCGATACGCTGAAAACTTATCCAGTTGTTTTTTCGTTGGGGAATTTTGTTTCAAATCAGCGGGCACAATATAAGGATGGAGGCATTGTTGCTGAACTCCATCTTTCGAAAGTAGGACAGGATGCGCGGGTGGATAGTCTGAACTACCTGCCTTACTGGGTGTGGAGGCAGGACAGGACAGATGGAAAATCGACATTTTACGTTTTACCTGTGACCCGTTACGAATCTGATCCCGATTCGTACGAATTGCTCCCGGGCGATATTTACCGGCTAAACAGGTTTGCAACCGATACGCGGAAACATCTTAAAAATATTCGGG
>CAYUAV010000115.1:0-8975 GCA_964442665.1 uncultured Bacteroidales bacterium | reverse complement strand
GGAATTATCGTCAATTTCAAGACGATTTCTTAACCGTTGAACCTGAAAAGGATCCTGAAATTGCAGGTTTGCCTAAATCTGTGTATCAGGAAGTGCCCCTTTTGCTCGATACAAATTATATTCGCTCTTCCGAATTTTTGCTCTTTCATCCCTTATCATATCTTTATTATAATCTCAGCAAAGAAGAAAAATCGAAACGAAAAGTGTATTACCTCCAAAAGCAGCAGCGAGAACAGGTACTCATTGATAAAAAATATAACGACAAAATTATTGAGAAGGTGACCGGATTGAAAGGAGAAGAAATTATATATTTCAAGGTGTTTTGTAATTTTAGTAACAAATATTTATTGGAAGCAACCGAACTTGAAATTGTTCAGAAAATCGATGAAAAATATCAGGAATATAAAAAATTAAACAAGAATGGCGGAAAAGCAATTACCCTCCCTAAATGATATACGCGATGCCCACAGTCGTATAGAAAGCATGATAAACCATACACCCGTATTTACTTCGCGCTCGATAAACCGGTTAACCGGTTCTACGCTGTATTTTAAGTGTGAAAATTTTCAGCGTTCGGGAGCTTTTAAATTCCGCGGGGCCTGTAATGCGCTTTCTCAACTTTCCGCTGAAAAATCTGTACGCATAGTCGCCACCCACTCATCGGGCAATCATGCAGGAGCCCTTGCCCTGGCAGCGCAACAAAATAACCTGAAGTGCATTGTAGTAATGCCTTCAAACTCTCCTAAAATAAAAATAGATGCTGTGCATGACTACGGTGCCAAAATTGTATTTTGTGCTCCCACCCTGCAAGCCAGGGAAACTGAACTTGAGAGGGTACAGGAACAAACCGGCGCATACCTGATACACCCTTATAACAATTTTGATGTTATTGCCGGACAGGGAACTGCAGCACTGGAGCTGCTCAATGAATTCAGCGAAGCGGATTGTATTGTGGCTCCGGTAGGTGGAGGGGGTTTGTTAAGTGGAACGGCTATAACTGCAAAATCATTGCATGTTGATATTACCGTGTATGGGGCAGAACCAAAGGGTGCCGATGATGCGTATCGGTCGTTTAAAGAAAAACATCTTATCCCTTCCATAAATCCTAAAACTATTGCCGACGGATTACTAACTTCGCTGAGTGATCGCACCTTTGCTGCAATTACCTCTTTTGTCGATGATATTCTGACAGTTTCCGAGCGGGGAATTATTGAGGCAATGCGATTGTTATGGCAGCGGATGAAAATACTTGTAGAACCCTCAGGTTGTGTACCGTTGGCAGCAGTTATGGAACACCGGCAACTTTTCAGTAATAAAAAAACAGGAATTATCCTTTCCGGAGGCAATGTCGACCCTGAATTCTTTTCAAGGATTAAGGGTTAACTCGCAACTAATGGGCGAATGGTCCGATAATACGACAGGATGGGTCTGATAGTCTGAGGAAGTAATTGATCTGGAATGAAAAATGAAATCGATCCGGAATGAAGGTGAGATTCCCCGGTAGGTAGTTCCGCTCCCTTTACCCGAGCTTAAAAATGCATCGGAAAGTTTGCCTCTTATTCTTGTATAGGTATAGGATACAGGCGTATCATTAAAATCGCCGCATACTACTACCGGAAAAGGCGATTGCCTGATATACCAGCTGAGTTCGTCCACCTGTTGTGCACGTTTAATATACGCCAGTTTTAATCGTCCCGAAATATCTTTAACCTCGTTAATATGACGTGAATCAAGTCGCAACAACGGGCTGTCGACCAGTAAATAATTGTCTTTTCTGAGTTTTATGGATTGCAGATGCACATTGAAGAATCGGACAGTATCGTCGCCTATCTTCAGATCGGAATAGATACAGGAATTGTAAGAATTTTTAAAGCGAATACTGCTCTTTTTGATAATTGGAAACCTGGTATAAGTAGCGATACCATAATTGGAGTATTCGGTTGTTTTATAGGTATAAAAAATATGCTTATAGGGCAACTCCTTTAAAATTGTATCGATGTGTTCCTCGGTGTACCCGGGTATATTTGTTGTAGTGAGAAATTCCTGGAAACAAACTATGTCTGCATCCTGTTCCGCAACAAAATTCAGGATACTATCGCGTATGGTTTCGCTCTTTTCCCATTCGTAATAGTTAAACAACCGGACATTATACGATAAAAGCTTTACCGTATTATCATTCTCATTGTGTTTGTTAAAAAGTCGTATCTGCAGAATTTTCCCCATATTCGGCCAGCCCGTCAGAATAGTAATCATAGATACCAGGAAAAACCATTTCTTACGCCAAATCCAGAAAATTAGGAACCCCACGTTGATAATCAACAAAACGGGATAGACAAGCCCGAAAAAGGCAAAATACCAGAAATATTCCGGATTGATATAATTTGCTGCATACGATCCGAACAGGGCCATCGCAAACAATGCGTTTACCCAATACAGTATTTTTCTGATATGTTTTTTCAATGTTTACAGCTAACTGCGGTTACTCATTTTAAACAGGGTTTCTTTTTCACTTTTAGTCAGACTCTCATATCCCGACTTGGCTATCTTGTCCAGGATACGGTCAATTTCCTTCTGATATTCGGCTTTTGAACGGTTGTAATCCATATCGTCCATGTATTTAGCCTGCTTTTTATACGACACCTTCATTTTAGGCTGCTGACGGAAAAGAACGGCTAAGGAATCGGCAATCCTGGAAAATCCTTTTCCCAGATCCCTGCCTCTTTTCAACTGCATGGCAAACAAATAACCATAAATGGCCCCTCCCAGGTGTGCAATATGCCCTCCTGCGTTTGATGATGCAATTTGTAATAAATCGAGTACAAGAAAGAATATGGCAATGTATTTGATTTTTACCGGACCAATAAAAGGAATATATACGGTATAATTGGGAGCGTAAAACGAAATCGAAATTACAATCGCTGTAATCGATGCCGAAGCGCCCAGTGCCTGAGCATATGGTACATGTTGAACAAGTCCCGGGAAAACATTATAGGCGAGTATAAAAAGAAAGGCCCCTGCCAGTCCACCCAGTATATAGGTGGTAAAAAGCTGTTTCTCGGTAAGGTAATGGAGGAATATACGTCCAAACCAGAACAACCATAACAGGTTCATCAGAATATGGAGAAACTCGAAATGCAGGAACATATACGATACAAGTGTCCAGGGACGGAATAGCAGTTTACTCAGACTGGCCGGTAACATAAGATACGTAAGAATATTTTGCTGAAAATAAAGCGATTTACCCTGAATATCGCCAAGAGAAGGACTGAAAAGGAAATAGAAAACATAGATAAGCTTAACAAGTATAAAAACTCCGAGGTTGATATAAATCAGTTTAGCAACCGCTGTTCCATGCTTAAAAGAATTCTTTATTTCTTCTGAAATACTCGCCATTTCAAGCTTTTCATAAAACTGCTTTCACAAAGGTAATATAGTTATTTCAAATTATCCCAACTTAAAGATGCCGGGGATTTCTGTAACACGGTTATGTCTGTGGAAAAAATCAGTCTTGTTTAATATACTTTAAACTGGTTACGCTTCCATATTTTAATCAGAATGAATCCGACCACGGCTCCGCCAAGGTGGGCAAAGTGGGCTATATTGTCCTGACTGAAATTGGCAATTCCGAAAAACAGTTCAAGCACCGCATAAATGGGAACCAGGTATTTAGCTTTGATGGGTATGGGTATAAAGATGATCATCAGTTCAACATTCGGGAACATCATGGCAAAGGCGATCAGTACTCCAAAAATAGCCCCTGAGGCACCAATCATTATAGCCTGTGCATGCTGTAAATAGTAAATAAATAGCTGTAATGCCGCTGCTCCAAACCCTGATAAGAAATACAGGATGAAGAATTTTTTACTTCCAAGGACCGATTCCAGAACCCTGCCAAACATGAACAAGGCAAACATATTAAAAAAGATATGTGCAAAACCCCCGTGCATGAACATATGGGTTACGATCTGATAAGGTTCGAAAGCCTTGGTATTAAAACTGTAGAGAGCCAAATACTGCATAATGACGTGACCTGTCAGCAGATCTACCAGAAAAATCACAATGTTTAGAAGTAATATTACTCTTGTAACCGGCGGCAATGCCGTTAAAAAACTACCCCCTCTGTTTGTATATGCCATATAATAATATTTTCAGCTGTTAAATATAAAACAAACATTTACCTCCCGCCTATTGTTCCCTGATAAATTCAATATTATTTCAGGTATTTTTCAAGTTCTTCAAGCCTGACAAGCGAAAGTAATTTCTTACCACCCGGAGAATAATTCGGATTTTCACAGGCAAATAATTCATCGACCAGTTGTTGCATCTCCTCGGCATACATCTTCTTTTCAAAACCTGCGGAAGCTGCCCTGGCCAGTGAAGCCGCAACGAGTTTTGTAGCCGATGAACCAACTTTCTGATCTGTGTTTTTATACTCCTCAACCAGCGATTCCACGAGCTCTTTTAAATCACTGCATTCAATACCTGCAGGGCAACTGTTCACAACAATAGTATTCTGACCCAGATCGCTGATATCAATCCCCATGAGTGCAAGGTCGTCCTTAATCTCCCTGATCAGCAGGTAGTGTTCGACATCAAGATCTATTCTGGCAGGGTATAGTTCACGTTGTGCCAGTCCCTGATTATGGGCAACACTCTGAATTAATTGCTCATATAGGATCCTCTCGTAAGCCAGTTTCTGATCGATCAGCAGTAAACCCGATTTAACCGGTGTTAAAATATATCGCCCGCGGAGTTGTATGTATTCTGTCCTGGGTAGAACATCAGCCTCTTCTTCCTGGGAAAACAATTCGTTGCTTTCGGGAACTTCTTCTCTGCCATTTTTTTCAATATCGGGATAAAGGTTTTCCCAGCCATCGGGCATTTGCTGTGCATGTTTTTCCGATTTATACCGGTTCCCTGCGGCGTTACTTTCGAAAGGATTATAGGTATAGTTTATATCAATTTCCGGTGATCTGATGTCCGTACCTTTCTTCATCACAGGAATATCAATAACTCCTTCCCTGTCAAAATCGATTGAGGGAATTACACTCGATTTACCCAATGCTTCGCGAACGGCAGCCTGAATAATCTGAAATATAGCCTGTTCACTTTCAAACTTGATTTCTGTTTTTGTGGGATGAATATTAACATCAATGGTTTTCGGATCGGCATCGAAAAAGATAAAATAACTGGGGTAGCTTTCCGGAGGCAATATTTTTTCATAGGCCCGCATTATGGCACGGTGAAAATAGGGATGCCTCATATACCGGCAGTTAATAAAGAAGAATTGTTCGCCGGTGGTCTTTTTAGCATGTTCCGGCTTCCCGATAAATCCTGTAATACTGATCAGCGAAGTATTTGATTGAATGGTATTCAGATTTGTGTTAATCTGTTTCCCAAAAACATGAATAATACGCTGGCGCAAATTACTCACCGGCAGGCGGAAAATATCAGAATCGTTATGGATAAGCGAAAAGGTGATTTCGGGATGCCCGAGGGCGATATGCTGAAATTCATTGATGATATGTTTCAGTTCGGTGGTATTGCTCTTTAAAAATTTGCGGCGAGCAGGTACATTGTAAAAAAGATTTTTTACCATTATGTTTGTGCCTGCAGCGCAGCTCACCGGGTTCTGATATTCCAGTTCCGATCCGTTAATACTTATTTCAGTCCCTATTTCTTCTTCGGGCTGACGCGTTTTTAAAACAACCTGTGCAATAGCTGCAATCGATGCAAGCGCTTCACCCCTGAAACCCTTGGTACGTATTTCGAACAGATCGTCGGCTGTGCGTATTTTTGAAGTAGCATGCCTTTCAAAAGCCAGCCGGGCATCTGTGTCGGACATACCGGCACCATTATCGATAACCTGGATGAGTGTACGTCCTGCGTCTTTAATAACCACACTTATTTCACCGGCTCCCGCATCAACGGCATTTTCAACCAGCTCTTTTACTGCCGAAGCCGGACGTTGTATCACTTCACCGGCTGCTATCTGGTTAGCTACCGAATCAGGAAGCAGGTGAATGATATCTGCCATAAACGATCTGGTTTTTAAAAGGTAAACAGTAAGTAGACAAGGAGCAGGAGGATAACAACGATGATCACCAGGCGCAATAAGGAATTACGGTTCGCAACGGAGCGCTGGCGATGGGCCTGCCGGAATGATCCGCGGATAATATTTTTTGTATACGTATCGCTCTTCTGACCCTGCACTTCAGCTTCTATTTTTTTTATCCGTTCCTCCAGCTCTTCCTTTTGCTTATCGTAAAAACGGGGAAGAAACGTAAACTGCTTGTTTTTATATGTTCTGAAAAATTTGGGTAACATTGAACTAAATTTATCCGTAAAGGTACTTTTTTATTGCTTAAATGGAAACCTTAACCATTTCGAGATTTATATTAATTCCTGTTTGACAGATCAGATTGAACCAAAAAGCTTTTTTACCGGGTTTCATTTAATCGTGTGCCGCAAAATTTACAATAGATCGCACCGGCATCGTGCCCTTCACTCATGCAGCCCGGGCAAACCTGTGTTGATGGTTTTCTCATTTCGGAACGGGCAATCTCGACCGAAATAATACCGGTAGGAACGGCAATGATCGCATATCCGATTATCATGAGAATACCGCTCAGAAACTGCCCTATTGCTGTCTGGGGCGTAATATCACCATAGCCCACTGTAGTTAATGTTACTATAGCCCAGTAAATGCTTTTCGGAATACTGGTAAAACCATGCTTCTCACCCTCGATCAGGTACATCAGCGTTCCAACCAGTAATATGACCATAAGTACGGTAAACAGAAATACCCCGATCTTTTCCCGGCTCGATCTAAGTGCCCTGACCAGTATATCGCCTGCCGAGAGGTACCGGCTGATCTTAAAGACCCGGAAGATCCGCAATAATCGTATTGCCCTTATCACCAGTAAACTTCTGGCCCCGATAATAAATATTCCAAGGAAAGCAGGCATTATGGCCAGTAAATCGATAATTCCAAAAAAACTAACAACATAATGCAACCTTTTTCTGGCAGTGAATATTCGTAATATATATTCTACAGTAAAAATTAGGGTAAACGTCCATTCCAGGATTAAAAATGTCCTGCCGTGATTTTCCCTCAGTGCAGGTATACTCTCGCCAATTACAGCAATAATGCTTAGCAGAATTACAATCAGCAAGGTAATATCAAAAAGTTTTCCGGCCGGGGTATCGGCCTCAAATATGATTTCAAAGAGGTTTTCACGAAGTTTTTTCTTCATCGGTAAATCATTTTTTGAAGTTTATGCGTTTATTTTTTAAACTTAGTACCGAAATATCCAGTAATTAATTTTATGAACAAGTTTAAAGAAGATTTTCTGGAAGCGAAAGAAGTACTCGAAAAATTCCTTTCCGATGATACAAATTTTGCGAAACTCGAAGCAGCCGGTACTCTGATGGCAGAAGCTATTCGTTCGGGGAACAAGCTAATCTCATGCGGGAATGGCGGATCGATGTGCGACGCCATGCACTTTGCCGAAGAACTTACCGGTCAGTTCAGAAACAAACGCAGAGCTATTGCAGCTCTTTCAATTTCCGATCCTTCCCATATTACCTGCACTGCTAACGATTATGGTTTCGATGCCATATTTTCGCGCTTTATCGAAGCTCATGGAAACAAAGGCGACGTATTACTTGCCATCAGTACCAGCGGGAACAGCAATAATATTTTACAGGCTGCCAACACTGCAAAGAAAAAAGGCATGAAAATAGTATCGCTGACAGGTAAGGATGGCGGAAAACTTGCTGCTTTGAGTGATGTGGAGATCCGTGCACCGCATGGTGGTTTTTCCGATCGCATACAGGAAATCCATATTAAAATAATTCACAGTCTAATTCATTACATTGAATCCCATATCGATTGAAATCCGGGAGAAAAATAGTGCGATATGGTCTGATTCTAGCCATTCCGGCCCTGATTCTTACCGCTTGTCTCGATAATTTCAATCGCGACCCGGAAACCATTTATTACAATCCCTCCTATTCGGTACCCATCGGGCCCGTTTCGCATACACTTTCGGATATCATGCCCTACGCGGCATTACCCTATCCGATCCCGGATACTTCGATCCTGCCCGATACCATGGATTTTCCAATTCTGATCTATGACGATACGCTGTTTTTCAGAAATCCGGAAGAAGGTTACGATACGATTTTTGTTGAACCTTTCGATTTGGGTGCGGTCATTGAGCAAACCCAATATATCGTATCAGTGATGTTCCGGTCGAATATCTTTAACGGACTTCCGGTGAATACTGCAGTACAGGTTTATTATATCAATGGGAACGGACAAACAATCGATTCATTATACAATGATGGACCTGCCTTCGTTCAGGGTGCTGCCGTGAATGCAAGAGATAGTGTTCTCACTCCCTATTTCAGTACCATCGATACCTGGCTCGATGAAGGAGAAATCCAAAATCTGATACTTACTGACCAGCTGGGTCTTTATATATACCTCCAAACCTATCAGCCTGAAGATGATACGCTGCGCGTGTATTCGTATCAGCCGTTTGATGTTCAACTGGCTGTGCGTGTCGAATTGCTGGTTCCGCTGGAATAGAAAAACCGATCTGCAGCATGAACAAAGCTTTACTTTTTTTACTACTTCTTTTTTCATCGGTTGTTTCGGCACAGCAGGATCAACAACTATACCAGATGCATTACCTGGGGGAGAGTAATTTCCTTAATCCCGCAGTTCAGCCGGAATGCAAAATTTTTATCGGACTTCCTGTTATCTCATCCCTGCATTTCAACTATGCCAATTCGGCCTTCAGTTACCGGCAGCTGGTTGAAAATACCGGCGACAGTACCAGCCAGTTGAATATCGACCGCAGGGTTCAACGGCTTGGTTTTCGTACGCTGATCGGAACCGAAGTGCACTTCACCTGGCTGGCACTGGGATATAAATTCAACGATTACTATGTTGCCTTTTCTATTAT
>CAYUAV010000114.1:0-8982 GCA_964442665.1 uncultured Bacteroidales bacterium | reverse complement strand
GGGAGTAGCCCCTCTTAAAATTAAAACTTATAGTTTTAGTCGGTCAGTAGTGATAAAAAATATTATCTGGAAAAAATGAATGCTGCTAAATGGCTGGTCGAATGTTTCAGGAAATACACGGATTTAAAGAATAAAAAAATACTCGATTGGGGATGCGGGCCTGGTCGTATTGTCCGGCATTTTCCTGAAATAATCGGCAATGGATGTGAGTTTTATGGTACGGATTACAATAAGAAATCAATTTTGTGGTGTTCGAAGAATCTAAATGGTATTCAATTTAATTGCAATACCTTGGAAGCATCGTTACCTTATCCTGATAATTTTTTTGATATTATTTACGGTATTTCGATATTTACCCATCTCTCGGAAAATATGCACTACGAATGGTATAACGAGTTGTTTAGAGTGCTGAATAGCAACGGTATTATGCTCTTTTCCACTCAGGGTGATAACTTCAAAGTAAAACTAACAGAACCGGAATTGCTCAGATACAATAATAATGAACTTGTAATTCGCGGAAAAGTCAGAGAAGGCCACAGGACATTTTCTTCTTTTCAGCCGAAAGGTTTTTTACTGAAACTTTTTAAAAATGTTAAAGTTTTAGAACACTTAGAAACACAGGCTGAAAATGGTAAAATTTTACCCCAGGATATCTGGATTGTCAGAAAATAGCTCAGCGTCTTATTTTCCGTTGGCCGGATTATTGCTCTTATGTAAACTCACTACGTATATTGATTGGCTAGTTATTCTCAAATAATCCGGTTATTCTTCAATCACCGGCTCCGCCACCTTACCCATAAACACAATGGTATGGGTGGTTTTTTCCCGGATAGCGAACAGGAAGGGGTGGTTTACATTCATATAATGGATATCTTCCGAAGGCATTGCAGTCAGGTTAATTCCGACTACGGTCACGGCAGCAGCTTCTGTACCTTCTTCATTTACTTCCACAAAGGTTTTGTGCTTGACAAAATCGATATATAACCCGCCACCGGGGTTAATACCCGTAAAATCTGCCCGGCCGGGATCGAAGGCAATTTCCATTCCCATCAGACTTAAAATATCATTCAGCTTTTTTTCATATCCGAAAGTGAATTTCGGCAGGCTCAGATTGACTTTACTTTCGTTCAGTGACAGCATCCAGTTGTTCCAGTTTTCAGTCGATAGCTGATCTGCCGGTTCGTCGATGCTTTGACCTGATTTTGGAAGAAGAACAATCATGCTGAAATTACCCCGGCCGTAATTTAACTCACACATCTGAAACAGGTCATTCTCGAAATATCCGATCTCTTCCTCGAAATGCATCATTTGAACCGTTTTTTCCGATCCGTCCGACGGATAAAAGGTAGCATCGTTAGTACTTTCCTCGTTGAATTTTATAGTCCACATTCCCTTAAAATACAGGGCGTTGATCAGGAACATTACGGCCTGCGGATTGATAGTATTAAGAACCGTTGTGATTTTATCATGTGTTTGCTCAGCCACCCAGTTGTTTATAGTTGCCACAGCTTCGGGTGAAGTAAAATCGAGCGCTGCAACTTCCGCATTATAATACATTGAATTGATATTCAGAAAATCCGGTTCGACGGCAAATCCCAGGCGATACCAGATGGAATTGGCAATTTCAAGAATAATTTTCTCGTCGACTGTGGTCAGTCCGTCAATGAGTTCGTGAAATGTTTCATTGATCTGTTCGGCTGTATACTGTGTGAGTCGCAGGGCATAAGCCATTGAATCTTCAGTGGCATTATTGGCGCCGTTCAGGGTCATGGCCAATGCCAGCGCCAGACTGGTAGGCGAAATAAAAATATTTTTACTGACAGGTTCGTCAGTAATGAGCAATCGGAAAATATCCAGGCCGAATTCATTTGAAGATTCGACCACATTTTCTCCTGCTTCATTTAATTCAATAGGTTGCGGATCGTATACCGATATATCATCCGGCGAATCATCTTTCTGGCACGAAAGTAATATGATGCCGGCAACGATTATTACATAATAAAGTTTTTTCATGGTTGCATAGTTTGCTTCAAGATGCATTAAGATAGTTTTTGGTTGCTTACGGTTATAAATTTATAATTTCGGTTTCGGACAAATTAATCTCAAAGCTGTTTTCTTCTCCTTAACAGAAGCACGAATCCTGTCCCATATAAAATTGCCAGATTCAATAAAATTTGCACGGATCTGAGGAGAATCTTTCCTGACAGATCATACATAGTATTCATTAAGTTATTAAACAGAATAAGTAATCCTATTACAAGGCATATAATCACTATTTCTTTTAAATAATGCCGGAAAAAAAATAATGTTCCTTTGTGATCAAAATATGAAATCAGCAGGCAGAGAACTACGAAAGCAATGAGCGTGGTTTTGGCAGCCCAGGTATAATCAAATTGCTGAAGTAATATGTAGTTCAGGATTATATTGATCAAACATGCTGTGATAAATGCAATGATGACTACACGGAATCGGTTCGAAAACTTTAGCCTTGTTTCCGAAAAACCTGTAAATCCATAAATAAAAAGGCTGATCGATACATACGAAAGAACCATATAACCGCTTCTGAATCCCTTTCCCAATAAAAGAAGGTTAACTTCTTTGGCAAAAAATGCGATGACAAAAGTTAAGGGCGTCATTAATACAAGATAATAGAACATAAGCCGACTCGTAAGAGGAGCAGAATTTTCAGGATTTTCCGTGAGTTGTTTGTTGAAAACCGGGTTTATTGTATTCATAAATGCCAGTGTCAATGCATAAATTGATGTCTGGGCAATGGCATAGTTTTGGTTGTAGATACCCACATCCTCAATAGTATGAAAAAGAGCAATAAAGTATCTGTCGCTGTTATTAAGCAAAAGCATGGTGAAATTTGTTAACAGGCCAACTGTTCCATATATCAGAAATGGTTTTGAACCGGAAAAGGAGAACATTCTCGGTGAAGGAATAAAAAAGGGATATTTACGGAAGGATGAGTAAAAGATATAGGCAACAATAATACATGTGGAAAGAAAGAAACTGAGTGCCATGGCTTCAATACGCATGGAAAGAATGAAGGCGAAGAAACTTAGCAGACCAAAATTAACAATAGCCCGGAGAGACTGGATAAGGTTGTATGCACGCGATTTTTTCTCAAGTCTGATCATGACCAGGTACAGACTGGTAATATCGTTGAGTAAGTAGTAAAGAAAGGAATACAGAATAATTTTTTTAACCAGTATGGAATCGACATTAATATACCAGATAAAGGTTATCGCAGCCAGAATCAGACTGCCTGTCAGATAAAGACCTCCAATATTCGAGAACAGCACATTCAGCCGGTTCTCTTTTTTATAAAGGTAGTAATAGCGCCAAATATTGCTTGACAGCCATGAAAAAAGCGTTAAGGAACAATAATTGAAAGTCAGAAATACAAGACTAAAGTATCCATATTCTTCAGGCGTGAAATACCGGGTGAAAATGGGATTTTTAACAAAGTTCAGAAGAACAGGGACGGTCGTTCCAAAAAGGTACCAGGAGAAGTCCCCGATCTGGTTATTCAGGATTGTATGACGAATTTTATTCAGGTTCAACAGATAATAATTTATTATACAGATTAACAAGTTTCATCTCTTCCGATTTCCAGTTATACCGGGTTTCGGCCGCCAATATGCCATTTTTACTCATCTGCTTATATAGTGAAGTATTTGTGAGAAGCTGAATAATTGCGTCAGCAATATTGGCTGGATTTAACGGATCCACAGGAATTCCGGCGCTGGATTCAGTCACAAATCTGAAAATATAACCAAAATTGCTGCAGATTAACGGGAGACCGTACAACATGTATTCAAATGTTTTAATCTGAATGGAATAATAAAAGATTTTTATCGGGTGAAATATTGCCAGGCCGATCATTGCTTTTTTATAATACTCACCCATGTTTTCATATGGAGCTGCATCTTTAAATGTAATATTGTTCTGCAACTTTTTATCGATCACTAATTTTTTGACAGAATTTTCATACTCTTCCGATTCAAATCTGCCGAGAAATAACATTTTTATACAAGGAATAGTCTTCTTTACAATTTCAACGGCATTTATAATTTCAATGGGCCCACGGAAACGGTTAATCAGTCCTGAGTATATGAGATCATATTCCGGGTGCGATTTTTTTGAGAAGGAGACTGCCCCAAGATTTGTATAATTATAAATGATTTCGCTGGGTACAAGAGGATTCTTTTTTTCGAATCTTTCCTTAATTAGCGGAACAGCCGGCAAATAAAAATCATAGCATTTGGTTCTTCTCTTTTCCAATACTTCGATGATGAATGCATAAAAGTACAGGAGCCATTTAACTAAGCCTTTTTTACTGTTATAGTAACGTATTATATCCCCGTAATCTTCATGGATATCATATATGATCTTTGGTTTCCAGGGAAGTTTTCTGATTTTTCTTCCCAGCTTGTTTACTTTCAGATCGTGAATATGGTATGCATCGGCCCTGACCTCAACGATCCTGCTCATCATTACGCGGTGGGGATTATCAAACCATATTGTTTTAAGTATCTTGTGAAGAAAGATATTGCGGCTAAACACCCGCTTTTTTATAGCAATAATGCGTATCCCTTCGTCTGAAATAAAATCAGTGTTTTCTTTGTCAAAACCTATGTGTATTACTTTAAAATTATGCTTTTTCAGCGAAACGGCTTCTTTCCAGTATATACGATCGTCAAACAGGGGATGCATATCGGAAAGCATGCAGATAGTCTTCATGGGCCGGGGGGTAGATAAAAATTATAGTTCGATAGCTTCAAAGCTTATTTCCTCATTCTTTTTTACTTCTCTTATTTTCCCGTCTTCACATTTCAGGGTGCGGGCAGGAAATTTTTTCATGAGGGTGTAATTATGGGTTGCCATCACAACCGCTCTTCCCGATTCCTGTATTTCGAACAATATTTTCATAATATCATCGGAAGTTTCTGGATCCAGATTTCCGGTGGGTTCATCGGCCAGGATAACTTCCGGATCGTTCAGCAGGGCCCTGGCAATTACAACGCGTTGCTGTTCTCCGCCCGACAGCTGATGAGGCAATTTATATCCCTTAAATTCCAGGTCCACTTTAGCCAGTACTTCATTAATGCGGGTTTCAATTTCTTTGGGGTTTTTCCAGCCGGTGGCACCAAGAACAAATTTCAGGTTATCAATTATAGAACGGTCTATCAGAAGCTGAAAATCCTGGAAAACAATTCCGAGTTTACGCCGGAGAAAAGGTCGCTGATTAAATTTCAATTCCTGCAGGGGAAACCCGGCAACGGTTGCTTCACCTTCTTTTAAAGGAAGTTCGGCATTTATGGTTTTAATCAGACTGGTTTTTCCGCTACCCACTTTACCAATCAGATATACGAATTCATTTTTTTTTATTTCAAGATTGACCTCCGAAAGAACCAGGTAATCATCCTGATATATGGCGGCATTGGTGAAAGATATTACAGAATCGAGTGGCATTATGTACAGGTTTTAACTGTTATCGGAAAAATTTGCCGACTAAATTAAAATAAATTGAACAATTAACAGTTTTATGTTAATTAAAAAGGGCTGTCTGGTTACCCTAATTTCCTGTATTCTGTAACTTTATGCGTGTTTAAATTACAGTTATGATCCAATTACAAAAAGTCTTATTCCGATTGGTTTTTCTTGTTTCAATTCTTCCGGTATTTAGTCAGGAAAATGCTTACCACAGTAATGAGGATAACGATTTCAAACAGGGAATTGAATTGCTGGAAAAAGAAGAATATGGGATAGCACAGCAGCTTTTCGAGGCCTGTTATGAGCGAAACAAGACTTCAAACTCGGAACTGCGTGCTTTGTCGCAATACTATATTGCGCTTTGTGCCGTCAGATTATTTAATGATGATGCCGAATACCTGACCTTTAAATTTATCGGTGAAAACCCCGAGAACCCTCTGGTCAATCAGGCATATTTTAATTTGGCGGGATATTTCTATGCACGAAAACGCTGGAAGAATTCAATAGAATATTACCTGAAAGTTGATGATGATAAATTAACCCGGGAAGAATGGTCGGAATACTTTTTTAAATTGGGATATGCCTATTTTTCGGCCGATGACTATACAAATGCCAAACTTGCCTTCTATCATATAAAAGATTTTGATACGAAGTATACGCCTCCTGCGGTGTACTACTATTCGCATATTCACTATGAAGAAAAAAATTACCAGACTGCGCTGAATGGTTTTCTTCGGCTCACTTCCGATGCAACATTTGGTGCTATTGTTCCCTATTATATTGTTCATATTTACTATTTACAGGGTAGGTATAAGGAAATAATCGATTTTGCTCCGGGAATTATAGATCAGGTAACAGACAAAAGACTCGCCGAAGTTGCCAGAATAACCGCAGAGGCTTATGCGGAACTGGGCCAGTACAAAGAATCGCTTCCCTACTTCAGAACTTATCTTGATAGTGCGAAAACCGTGACGAAAGAAGATAAATACCAGGTGGGTTTTGCTTACTATAAGGCCGGAGAATATAATGAGGCTATTGCCATTCTGGGATCCGTTTCAACTACTGATAGCCGCCTGGGACAAAATGCGGCGTATTATCTGGCCGATTGCTATCTGAAAGTAAATGATAAACAGAATGCCAGACTGGCTTTCCAGTCGGCCGTAAAAGGGAATTACGATCCTGTCATACAACAGGACGCTTTGTTTAACTATGCTCTTATTACATACGAACTGAGCAACGATCCGTTTAATGAAGCCATCAGGGCGTTTCAGGATTTTATTAACAGGTACCCGGACTCGAAACGAATTCAGGAAGCTTACAGGTTCCTTATCCAGGCATATCTGAATGCACGGAATTACCGGCTGGCCTTGGAATCGATCGAAAAATCGGATTTAGGGTCCGATGAAATGAAGCAGGCATACCAGAAAATTGCCTATTACCGGGGCATAGAACTTTACAATAACCTGGAATTTGCAGCAGCCGTAAAACATTTTAATAAATCGTTACAGTATGGCGATTTCGATCAGGCATTAAAAGCGAGGGCACTTTACTGGAAGGGGGAATCGTATTACCGGCTAAAAGATTACCAGCATGCAATTTCAGCATACAATCAGTTCAGGAATGCCCCAATAGCCTATACGCTCGATGAATACGATTTGATCGATTATAATATCGGATATGCATACTTTCATCAGAAAAACTACCCAAAGGCTATTGAATCGCTCCGAAAGTTTACTGATAATGCAGGAGCTAAATTGGAAAAAGAAAAAATCGATGCATTAAACCGTATTGGCGATTCTTACTATGCTCAATCCGACTATTATTCTGCGATCGATTTTTATGGCAGGGCATCGGAAGATAAGAGTGACGGTAATGATTATGCATTACTCCAGAAAGGCATAGGCGAGGGACTTATTAACAAAGATGTTCAAAAAATCCAGACCCTTCAGGAACTTGTTACTTACTATCCGGCATCGAACTATGCCGATGATGCACTCTATGAAATAGCCCAGAGTTATCTGAAAATACAAAATAGCGATCGGGCAATTGAAAATCTGAAACTTATAATAAGCCGGTATCCTCAAAGTATTTTTACACCTATATCCTATGTCCAGCTCGGGCTGCTTTACTATAACCGCGACAATGACAACCAGGCTATTAAATACTATAAAGATGCGGTCAGGCTTTACCCCGGTACTGAGGCTGCAAGAGATGCACTGTTCGGATTAAAGAATATTTATGTCGATCTGAACCGTGTTGAAGAATATTTCAGCTATGTGAATGGTCTGGGTCAGTCAACTGCCGGGATATCGATCAGTGAGCAGGACTCTTTAAGCTATATTTCGGCTGAAAAGTTATATATGGATGGGAATTGCCAGGGAGCATCGAAAGCTTTTAAGCAATACATCACTAATTTTCCCAGTGGAAGTTTTCTGTTGAACGCACATTTTTACAAGGGCGATTGCAACTATCAGCAAAAAGAATACGATGAAGCGCTTACTTCGTTCAATTACATTATCAGCCGGCCCAAAAATATATATACCGAGCAGGCATTGCTGGGAGCGGCGAGAATAGAAATGAACCGGAATGACTATCAGGAGGCTGTTAAACACTATACACAGCTTATAGAAAGTAATGCTTCTCAAGGTATTATAAAAGAAGCTTATGTCGGAGTTATGCGCGGAGATTTTGAATTAAAAGATTATGAAAATGCATTGGAAGCAACCCGGAAAGTTTTGGAACTTGATAAGCTGTCGCCGGAAATTTCAAGAGAAGCTATATTCATAAAGGCGAAATCGCTGCAGGAATTGGGACGCGATGCCCTTGCACTTGATGAGTATAAAAAAATTGCAGTAGAAGTGATGAGCAGGGAAGGGGCTGAAGCTAAGTTCAGGGTTGCCGAGCTAAGTTTTAAAAGAGGAGATGTTGCTACCGCCGAAAAACAGATACTTGACTTCAGCGAGAAGACTACGCCACATGAATACTGGATTGCACGAAGCTTTATACTTTGGGCCGATATATTCGCTAAACAGAAAAAATACTTTCAGGCTATTCAGACGCTGCAAAGTATAATCGATTACTACGAAAAGACCGATGACGGTATTCTTGAAATGGCCAGGAATAAGAAAGCTGAACTGGTCAGACTTCAGGAAGCAAATGAGCAACCCTCGGAACACGAAGAAGTCGAAATAAATATTGAGTAAGATGAGACCTGATACAACCTGTTCACAGTCATGCCAAATAATTACCATTCTCCTGAGTTTGTTCCTCGGACTTAACTTTATCAATGCTCAGGATCTGAATAAGGAAGTATATGTTGTTTCTTCATTTCAGCCGGAAATTACCGATGCCGATAAACTTGGTTTCATGCCCCTGATACCGGATACTTTCTCAATGGGTACCACAATCGATTATACCGTGTTACTTTCACATTTAAAATCTGATTTTACACTCCGTCCTATTAAGCCTGCAAAGATGGTA
>CAYUAV010000113.1:2076-9003 GCA_964442665.1 uncultured Bacteroidales bacterium | reverse complement strand
TGTGTTTCTGTTTGCGGGACACGTTGTACCCTGTGTACTCCCGATTCATATTTTAAAGTACCATAAACACCTTCACCTGAAACATCCAGGATAATTTCCTTATATCCTCCAACAGTACCCTCCGTAAAAGAATATACTTCCATTTTCCATCCTTTCCATTCGCAATACTTACTATACATCCGGTATAAGTCACCTGCAAAAATACTGGCTTCATCGCCACCCGTTCCGGCTCGGATTTCAAGCACCGCATTTTTCTCATCTTCCGGATCAGCAGGTAACAGAAGTATTTTAATTTCTTCTTCAAGCGGCTCAACCTTTTCATAGAGAATATCCAGTTCTTCTTTTGCCATGGAACGCATTTCCTCATCTTTTTCGGTAGACAGTATTTTTTTGGCATCATCGATATTACTCAGAAGGTTCTTATAACTTTTATAGGCATCGACAACAGGTTCCAGTTCTTTATATTCCCTGTTAAGCTGCACATAACGCTTCATATCTTTAATTGTATTTTCCTGAGTAAGCATTTCGCCTACTTCTTCGAAGCGTTTTTTTACTCCTTCAAGTTTATCCAGAATCAGATTTGTTGTCATAAACAACTCATTCAATATTCAAATTCACCAAACTCACTTCTGATAGTCAGTTTATTTATGCCGGCTTCTTTAACATGACCGATTATCTGCGCATCAACATTAAAACTTCTTGAAATATCGATGATAACCTGTGCGAGATTTTCAGGAAGATATATTTCAAACCTGTGACCCATATTGAAGACTTCATACATTTCCTTCCACTCGGTTCCCGATTGTTCCTGAATCATTGTAAAAATAGGCGGAACAGGTAACAGATTATCTTTAATGACATGCTTGTTTTTAATAAATTTCATGACTTTTGTCTGAGCACCACCCGAACAATGTATCATGCCGTGAATAGAGGATCCCAGTTCCTTCAGTACAGGAATAATAATGGGAGCATAGGTTCGTGTGGTTGAGAGCAGTAATTTACCTGCTTCGATATCCAATCCGGGAATTTTTTCTGTAAGATTCAATTTTCCGGTATATACCAGCGATTTGGGAATCAGATCATCAAAGCTTTCGGGATATTTAACAGCGAGATAATTATGGAAAAGATCATGCCGGGCAGAAGTCAGCCCGTTACTTCCTATACCGCTGTTATATTCTTCCTCGTATGAAGCTTTCCCATACGATGCCAATCCTACAATTACATCACCTGCCTGAATGTTGTTTTCAATAACTTCGCTTCGCTTCATACGGCATGTAACAGTCGAATCAACAACAATTGTACGCACCAGGTCGCCAATATCCGCTGTCTCACCACCCGTAAGAAAAATGTTCATTCCATAAGGAGCAAGCTGTGAAATCAGTTCATCGAATCCTCTTAGCAGGTGCATTATGACGTCGCCGGATATCTTAAGTTTGTTACGTCCTATTGTGGAAGAGAGTAAAATATTGTTAGTCGCCCCGACACATAACAGATCGTCGATATTCATAATTACGGCATCTTTTGCGATACCTTTCCATACCGATAGGTCGTGGGTTTCGCACCAATAGACATAGGCAAGCGATGATTTGGTTCCGGCACCATCGGCATGCATTACCGTGCAATATTCCGGACTACCGGTCAGGAAATCCGGTAATATCTTACAGAAAGCGTTTGGATAAAGGCCTTTATCGAATTCTTCAATTGCTTTATGAACATCTTCCTTTTGAGTTGATACACCTCTCTGACCATACCTGGAATTAAAATTCATCGATTACCATAATTTGTGCTGCAAAAATATAAATAATTACGAAACATAGATTATATGGTAATATACCTAGTTGCAGGAGTATATCGTTAACCTGGCATGAAATATCTTTTATTGTCTGATTTATAATTACAAAATAACAAAGGCCGCGACATGATATCATAGCCTCTGCTAAATTAACCTGAAACCAATAGAGTTATTTGTTCTGACTAAAGACGTATGTTAAGAATTCAGTTCGAATGTGGTGCTCGAGGAATTTCCCATGAAAACTGTTTGATGTGGTAGCACTGTCATGGTCCTTTATTCCACGCATGGCCACACACATATGGTCCGCGTCAATAAGTACTGCTACATCTTCGGTTTTTAAAACTTTCTTAAGTTCTTCTGCTATTTGCTCAGTCAGACGTTCCTGCACCTGTGGGCGCCTTGCATAGTAATCCACGATCCGGTTTATTTTCGACAGACCTATTACATAACCATTTGAAATGTATGCTACATGTGCTTTTCCGATAATGGGCACAAAATGATGTTCACAATAGGAATGAACTTTAATATTTCGTTCAACCAGCATTTGGTTATACTGGAATTTATTTTCAAATAACGTTACGCCGGGCTTGTTTTTCGGATCAAGTCCGCTGAAACTTTCATTAACATACATTTTTGCGACACGCATTGGGGTACCCATTAAGCTGTCATCAGTCAGATCAAGGCCCAGCGTTTCCATTATTTCCTGAAAGTGCCAGGCTATTTTATCTATTTTTGTCTGATCGTCGATTTTGAATGCATCGGTTCGCAATGGTGTCTGTTTGCTTGTAGCAGTATGATTTTCGCCAATTACCCTGAGGAATTCGTGGTATTTCTCCGAATTACCATTCACCCTCGCTTTTACACTATTATCCTGTGGAGTCACTGTTAGACTGGTTTATTTAGTATTGCTGATTATTATTAAAAAATTCTATGGAAACATTAAGTCCGGCAATGATTTTTTAAACTAATCCATATTATAACCGGGAAGTTTTTCCATAAGTTTCTTGCGTGTGAAGAAAATACGGCTTTTTACAGTTCCGATCTTCAGATTAAGTTTATCAGCAATTTCCTTGTATTTGTACCCCTGAGTATGCATTAGAAAGGGGAGACGAAATTCATCGGTTAATTCTTCAATACTTTTCTGAATTTCTTTGACCGAATATTCACTATCCGGCATATTAGAGTCCGATTCGTTTTTCAGATTCAGATAATACAAATCATCGGTATGATCGAATGTTGTATTCGCTTTAGCATTACGCCGGTAATTATTAATGAAAGTATTTTTCATAATGGTAAAAGTCCAGGCTTTCAGATTGGTATTGTCTTCAAACTTGTCCCGGTATGTAATTGCCTTTGCAAATGTCTCCTGCAGAAGATCCTTGGCGTCTTCTGAGTTCGAAGTGAGACTCAGAGCAAATCTTTCAAGATTGCTTGAAAGATTGGTCAACTGGTAATTAAATTCAACTGCTGTCATATTGCTGGTTTTTAATAGTTATTCATATCAAAAATGTTTAACAAAAATACAAATAAGTTAAACACCATACAAATCTGTATACCAGCATAACGGGGTCATTTTAAGCTTATTTTAAATAAGCGTTAATGTCAAAAATCCCTTTATTAAGGATTATTAAGATATTATTTAGAATCATTCTAAATAAATTATAAATAACGATTTAACATTTTTTAAATGTTTAATAAGAATGATATAATATTAAACAAAACGCTGAATAAGAGATAATAACATCCATTTTTCCTAAATAAACTTGGATTCATGGTTAAAGACTAAAAACAGGAATTTTTGGAAAGAAATAGTAAGAAAAGTTCAAGAGGATTTAATTTCAATACGGGTTAAGCAGCGATATATTAACCGGAAATGATTTTATCACGAAACAATATAGTTCAACTCAGTGATCAAGTTCTGAGGTGAGGCCAGATATTTGATGTTTTCAGGAAGTTTATTGGTATACTGGGAGATTTGTTCGCCTGTAACATAAATAGTTTTATCGGGAAACAGTTGAGATAGATTTTGAAGGTAATCCTTCAGGTCGTTTTGAGAAATAGCAGTTATAAATGAAGTCATTAAATAATCCGTAGCTTTAATTTTAATGATTTCAACTAAATCGTTTACAGGCAAATTGGGCCCGAGATATATGACCCGGTGTCCGCGTTTGCGCAACATATAATTTGAAAAAAGCAAATTGAGTTCATGCATTTCGCCCTCAGGCAGGAACAGAGTAAAAGTTTTTGTATGCTGTGAATTTCCCGAAAGCTGACTATCGATGGCAACAAATAATTTTTGTTTAATCAGATTTGACACAAAATGTTCCTGAGCCGGATTGATAGTACCGGTTTGCCACATAACTCCAATTCTTATGAAAAATGGATTAATGATCCGGATAATGGTATCTTCGAATCCCAACTGGATAATTGCCCTTGATAGTATTTTCTCAAATTTTTGTTCGTCAAGATCGATCATTGCCAGAGCCAGATTTTCGACATAACTTTCTGTATCACTAGGGCTATCGGTAAGTTTATTTATATTCTGTGCAATTTCTTCAGGAGAGAGATTGGCTATTTTGGATATTTTTAAACCATTTCTGTTCAGAATGGAGATATTTAATAATTTCTTCAATTCGGCATCGCAATAAGCTCTGATATTTGTTGTTGTCCGTTCAGGTTCAATGAGCCCGTATCGCTTTTCCCAAATGCGTATTGTGTGTGCTTTGATACCGGATAGTCGTTCAAGATCTCTTATGGAATAATGACTCATTAATAACCTGTTTTGTAGTTTGTATTTATCTGTTATAAATTAAAAATAGCTAATTATTGTAAGTATAAAAAATGCCTAAAAATTTAGTGGGTTGTTCGGTAAACAGTGGAAACAGCATTTTGTTTGTTTGAAAGTTAAATTTTCCTTACCAGATTAATTCCATCACGTATGGGAATAATAATATTTTCAATCCGTGTATCATTACTAATTAAATCGTTGAGTTTTCTGATTTCCCGTGTTTCTGTATCGGAATGCACCTGTTGCCCGATCACTTTATTCCCCCACAGTACATTATCAATAATCATATAGCCTCCGTGAGCCAGCTTATCGAAGGCTAAATTGAAGTAGCTGACATATTCTTTTTTGTTTGCATCAATAAATATCAGGTCGAATGTATAAGGAAGAGATGGAATGATAGCGATAGCATTTCCTGTTAATTGTTTGATTTTTGACGATAAACCTGATTTTTCAAAATACTTCCGGGAATATTTTATGAGTTCATCGTTTATTTCGATGGTTATCAGTTTTCCAGTCTCGGAGAGTCCTTTTGCCATACAAATGGCAGAATAACCGGTGAAAGTACCTATTTCAAGAATATACTCGGGCGCGATCATGCGACTTATAAATTCCAGTAATTTACCTTGGAGCGGACCGGAAATCATCTGAGGGTAGATTGTTTTAAGGTGTGTCTCTCTGTTAAGATTTGCCAGTAACGGATCTTCAGGTGTTGAATGACTTTTAATATATTCAGCAATCTGTTCCGATTTATTCATCATAATCATGGTTTTTAGTAGAATATTAATTGGGTAAGATTCTTTGGATTGAATATATCATTCGAAACTTCCAGAAGTTCGCTCGCTGAAATGTTGTTGATTTTGTTACTTAATTCTTCAAACGTATCAATTCTATCGAACAGCAAAATATTTCTTCCGTTCGAAATCATCTGGTGTTCGTTATTTTCAGCAGCCATGGCAATCTGGCCTATTAATTGTCTTTTTGCCCTGGTCAGCTGTATTGTCCCAAGTTTGATTTCCCTGATTTTCTTAAGCTCTTTATATATCAATTCCAGACATTTTTCAAGATCTTCTTTATCAGTACCAAAATAGATAGTAATAATTCCTATATCGCTGTAAGTATTGTAGTTTGATTCTACATTATATGCCAGGCCATTCTTTTCCCTCAACACCATATGAAGTCTGGAATTCATAGTGGGACCGCCCAGTAAGTTATTCAACAAGTGAAGAATCAGTCGTTTTTCGTCACGGTTGCTGTAAGCGAGATTGCCTAGGATACAATGTACCTGATAGGTATTATGCTTTTGTTTTATGGCATTCGGGGAATAGGTGGAATTATCGAAAATCAACCGCTTTGAGGAAGGTTCTTTTTTATCGTATACTGAAAAATATTTTTTAAAATATTCCACTATGCGTTTAAAGGAAATATTTCCTGCACTCGACACAACCATCTCGGTTGTATTATAGTTTGATGTGAAAAAATCAACGATATGCTGACGGGAATATTTATTCAATGCAGCGCGGGTTCCAAGAATATTTCTGGCAATTGGATTACCCTTGAAAATCAATTCTTCGAAGTCATCGTAAAGTTGCTCAACCGGTGTGTCTTTATATGAATTAATTTCATCGATAATTACATCCTTTTCCTTCCTGATCTCACTTTCGGGAAATGTTGACTCGAACAGGATATCGGTTATTATATCAAAAGCCCTGCTGTAATAATTGTTTGAGAATGATGTATGAATGCAGGTTTCTTCTTTTGTGGTAAATGCATTCAGCTCACCACCGACATCTTCCATACGACTTAATATATGGTGTGCCTTTCTTTTTTTTGTGCCCTTAAATATCAGGTGTTCGACGAAATGAGCTATTCCGTGCTGATGCTTAAGTTCATCTCGCGAACCTGTATTTACGATAACTCCACAATGCGCAACGGGTGAATTAATTGGCTGATGGATAAGTCGAATACCGTTATTCAGCGTAAAAGTGTAAAATTCCATGCAGGCACTCCTTTCAGAAATCGTGTAAAAGTAGAAAATGAAACGGTATTTCCCAGATCATATTTCCTTATTTTAAATCAGTATAAATGTAACACGGTAAAGGTGGTAAAATGAAATACATCCGGGGAACCAGATAAAGTCAGGAACAGGATGAACTAATAAAATATCCTTTTTTGTTAAACAACAATTTTTAACTAGATTTGCAGCGCCAAAACAAGGTGCCATAGCTCAGTAGGTAGAGCAACGGACTGAAAATCCGTGTGTCCCTGGTTCGATTCCCGGTGGCACCACTTAAAAACAGAGTGAGAGCGAGAGCGAAGAGCGGGCTTCACTCTGTTTTTCTGTAATCTC